>JANXLW010000108.1 GCA_025354965.1 Betaproteobacteria bacterium | reverse complement strand
GGCCCGACATCCGGGGTGCCGCGCCCTGACGGAACGTCAGCCGCGCCTCGTCGCCGCGGACCAGCACGTGCTGCAGCCCGAGCCGGGCACCACGACGATGTTCAGCCGCATCGCGTTCCACGCCGGCAGCGCGCCTACCAGAACGCCGATCAGCACCATCAACGTCAGTCCCAGCCCCCAGCTTGCGGCGCCCACCGACGGCAAGTTCAGCATGCCACCGCTACCGGCTGAGACGGCCGGAATGACTGCGCTTGCCAAAGCCAGTCCGCCGATGCCCCCCAGCATCAGCAGCAACACTGATTCGGCCAGCACCATCGCCAGCACGCTGCGGCTGGAAAATCCAATCGTCTTCAGCACCGCGATTTCGCTGGTGCGCTCGCGCACAGCCTGCATCATGGTATTGCCAGACAACAGCAACAGCGTGAAAAAAACCGCACCCATGATCGAGCCCACGATCAGGCCGATGTCGGCCAGTTGTTTCATCCACGAAGCGGTGGCTGCCTGTTCGGTCTGGGTCCGGGTCTCGTGGTCGGAGTTGGCCGACAGCGCGTCAATGCCCTTGGCCACGCGATCGGCCTGGTTGACATCCACCACGCGGGTGACGTACCAGCCGACCTGGCCCTGGTTGTACGGTGTGGTGTCGTCAAAATATTTCCAGTTGAGCAGAAAGGTCTGGTCAAAGAAACTGCCGCTTTTCTTGTCGGTGGCATGCAGGATGCCGACAATGTCGAACTGCCAGTTCTTGCTGCCCTGGCGGTCCGGAAAAATAGTTGATTGCAGCGGCACGTGGTCGCCGACTTTCCAGTTGAAGCGCTGCGCTAGCTGCTCTCCTATCAAGGCGCCGGTGCGGGTCTCATTGAAGGCCTTGCGTTCGGCATTTGTGACCGCGATTTCGGGAAACAGGTCGAGGTAATTGGAAGGCACAGCGAAGCTGAACACCTGGTTGTGCGGATCCTGGTAGGCGCCACCGAACCAGTTGGCATAGGTCACCATTTTGACGCCGTCGACGCGCGCAATCTGATCTTGCAGTGCCAGTGGAAGTGTCTGGATGAATGACAGCTTTGAGCCGGTTTGCAGCCGCACCGCGCCGTTCGCACTTTGGCCGGCCTGGTTGAAGGACGTGCGCACCGCATCGAGCATGCCAAAAAGCAGGAACGCGGCGATGATTGAAACCAGCGTCAGCACGGTGCGCGTTTTGCGTCTGAAAAGTGAAGCCCAGACCAGATGCAGGTATTTCATCGCTGCCTCCTTGAAACAGTGTCAGCGCGTTGGGGTCGGTTCGACCAGACTGCCCTTGTCCAGATGCAGCGTATGGTTGGCATACTCGGCGGCTTTCGGGTCGTGCGTGACCATCACGATGGTCTTGCCATGATCGCGATTTAACGCGCGCAAAAGACCCAGCACGTCTTCGGCCGACTGGCGATCAAGATCGCCGGTGGGCTCGTCGCAGACCAGCAGCGAAGGGTCGGACACGATGGCGCGGGCGATCGACACACGCTGCTGCTGGCCGCCGGACAATTCGCCCGGCTTGTGAGCAGCGCGATCCGCCAGCCCCACGAGTTGCAGCGCGATGGCGGCGCGCTTCTTGCGCTCAGCGCCCGACAACTTGGTCAGCAGAAGCGGCAGTTCGACGTTGCGCTGCGCCGACAACATCGGCATCAGGTTATAGAACTGGAACACGAAGCCGACCTTGGCTGAGCGCCACTTCGCCAGCGCTGAAGCGCCGAGTTGGTCGATGCGCTGGCCGCCAACGCTGATGCTGCCGCCGGACGGCAGATCGAGTCCGCCGATCAAGTTGAGCAGCGTGGTCTTGCCGGACCCCGATGGACCCATCAGCGCAATGAAGTCGCCCTGGTCGACATCGAGGTTGATGTGATGCAGCACCTCGATCTTTAGTTTGCTTCGCTCATAAACTTTCGACAGATCGCGAATTTCAATCAGCTTTTCCATGACTCGTCCTCTTCATGTGCCAGGGGGTCAGCGGGCCTCGCCGGCGATTCTAACGTCGGAACCGTCGTGCAGCGCTGCCGAAGGTGAAAGCACGACACGCTCGCCTGGTTTCACCGCATCGGGTAGCAGTTTCATCGAACCCACATCCTGCAACGCTGGTTTCACATTGCGTTGCTGCGCCTTGCCGTCCATCACGATGAAGACGACGCTCTGACCGTCGCGTTGCACCACCGCCTGTGGCGGCACCAGAACGCCCTTGGCTGCCTGCGTCGGCACAGCCGTGGGCCTTAAACCCAGAAAAGAGACGCGCACGCCGATGTCGGGCACCAGCCGTGCGTCTTTCTGCTCCAGCGCCACCCGCACCTTGATCGTCGCCTTGCCGCGGTCGGCCGCAGGCACGATGGCAATCACGTGCGAAGGTACTTTCCAGTCGGGGTAGGCGTCGAGTACGGACTCGGCCGGCATGTCAGGTTTCACCTGGCCGATATAGGCCTCACTGACGTCGACGTCGACCTCGAGCGAATCCATGTCGACGATGGTGCCAACGCCGGTGCGCGTAAATCCACCGCCGGCCGACAGCGGCGAGACAATCTCGCCAACTTGCGCGGCCTTGACTGTGACGACGCCGGAGAACGGCGCACGCACGACGGTGTAATCAAAGTTTACCTGCGCCTGCGCCAACTGCGCGCGTGCCGCATCAGCTTCGCGCCGGCGCGCCTCAAGTTGAGCGGTGAACGTGGCGACCGCGGTGCGCGCCTGTTCGGCCGCCTGCCTGGAGAGCATGCCGCTGGAGGCGAGTTCGTTCTGCCGTCGCGCATCGGCATCGGCCTGGCCAAGTTGCGCCTGTGCTTGTGCTATCTGGGCTTGTGCCGACAGAAGATTGGCCTGCGCCACGTTCAAACTGGCGCGCAGACCGCTGTCTTCAAGTCGGGCGATCACCTGGCCTTTTTGAACGTGGTCACCTTCTTCGATCAAGACCTCGGTCAGCGTGCCGGTGATCTGAGTCGATACCGTCGCCTGACGACGCGCGGTAACGTAGCCGGTAGCCTGCAGCACCGCGCTGGCGCCACCTCCCGCGGTCACCGCCACAGCCGCGGCCGTTTGCACCGTTGTCGATCGTGCCAGCGCGAACCACCCGCCAGCGCCAGCCAGCAGCACGACCACAGCAGTGCCCAGCGCTGGCCACAACCAGCGTGGGGGACCGCCGTCATCGCGCTGTCGGCCTTCGATGCGCAGATCATTCAACAAATTTGCGTCAATGTTATTTTTCCTTTAAGCTGCAACTGCGCTGCTGCCACAGTGACAAACGTAGTTACCAGCGCCTGTTATCCTACATGATCCGAGCGCAAGGCGGCCAGCGAGGACATGACCAGACACCGTGGTCTCCAGCCCTGCGCTTTTCCAAAAATTATCATGACGGAACTATCATTCAATTCATTGGCGGCGTACTGGTCGATTCCCGAAGTCGAGACCAATATCCTCGTTTTCATGAACCTTATCGGTGCGATGTTGCTCGGGTTGATCGTTGGCTACGAACGTTCATACCACGGACGAGCTGCCGGCATGCGTACTTATAGCCTGGTATGCATAGCCTCAGCCGCGCTGGTCGTCATCGTCGGGTACCCGGGCCACTGGTACGGCGGCCACAGCAACCTCGTGTCTGCGGCAGATCCGACGCGCGTTATCCAGGGGATCGTCACCGGCGTCGGCTTTCTTGGTGCCGGCGTGATTGTGAAGCAAGGCTTCAACATCAGCGGCCTGACCACTGCTGCGTCGATCTGGGCTGCGTCGGCGATCGGAGTGCTGGTCGGGATTGGTTTTTATGCCGCAGCGATTTTACTGACACTCCTTTCCGCCGCCAGCATGATGTGGATCTCGCGTCTCGAAGGTTGGCTTCCCTCTCGGCAGGCGGTTGCCATCACACTGAATTTTCGCAAGGATTTTGTCCCACACGAGGACATCCTGCGTCGCGTCGCGCTCAAACGCGGCTATGAAGTGGCGAGCGGGACCATTTCTATTGAATACCGTGATGGCACATTTGAATGGCACTTCGTCGCTGTGGAGCTGAGCAAAACGGCGGCAGCACCATTGCCGGAACTGGCCGCAGAACTGGCTAAATTCGAAGGCGTAGTGAGTTTCAGCCTTTCCCGTGCACGCAACTGAAACTCACCAGAAGCGCGATTGCTTCGACCTGTCGCTTCAGTAGCGATGTTTTTCCCACGCCGAATACCCCGCAGTATCAATTGTTGCCATGCACTGCAATGCTGATTTTCAGCCTCGCTCATACCAGTTTCTGGAGTTATTGACGATGTACACCACCACCAGCATGACGGGAACCTCGATCAATACACCCACCACCGTGGCCAGTGCCGCGCCCGAATTGAAACCAAACAGGCTGATGGCGGCGGCCACCGCCAGCTCGAAGAAGTTGGAAGCACCAATCAACGCCGACGGACAGGCGATGTTGTGCTTTTCGCCCACGGCACGGTTGAGCCAATAGGCCAGCGCTGAATTAAAAAACACCTGAATCAGAATCGGCACCGCCAACAAGGCAATCACCAGCGGCTGCTCGATAATCGCCTCGCCCTGAAAAGCAAACAACAACACCAGTGTCGCCAGCAATGCGCTGATGGACCAAGGGCCGATCTTCTGTATGGCCACATCAAACGCAGCTTGCCCTTTGGTCAGCAAGAACTTGCGCCACAGTTGCGCCAGGATCACCGGAATCAAGATATACAGCAGCACCGAGATCAGCAGCGTGGCCCAGGGTACGGTGATGGCCGAGATGCCCAATAGAAAAGCCACCAGCGGCGCAAAAGTCACCACCATGATGCCGTCGTTGAGCGCCACTTGCGACAGCGTGAACAGTGGGTCGCCGCCGGTGAGTCGACTCCAGACAAACACCATCGCGGTACACGGCGCGGCCGCCAGCAGGATCAAGCCGGCGATATAGCTGTCAAGCTGATCCGCTGGTAGCAAGGGCGCGAACAGATGGCGTATGAACAGCCAGCCAAGAAAGGCCATGGTGAACGGTTTGACCAGCCAGTTGATGAGTAAGGTCACTCCGATACCACGCACGTGGCGGCGCACCAAAGTCCACTTTGACCAGCATCGGAATGATCATGACCCAGATCAGCACACCGACCGGCAGGTTGACCTTGGCTACTTCCATGCCGCCAACGGTCTGGAACACCCCGGGCAGCCATTGGCCCAGCGTGATGCCGACAATGATGCACAGGAACACCCACACCGTCAGGTAACGCTCGAAGAAGCTCATTGGCGCACCGGTCGCTTGTCTGGCGGTCACTTCACATTGAGCACTCATGCTATTGACCCTTGGCCAAATCGCGCGCCGTCCTTTGCAGCAGGGTTTTCTCCAACTTGGCCTGAGGCAAACAGATCAAAATATCCAGCCGGCGCTTGAGCGCGTGCAGCGTCTGACGAAAGGCTTCGAGCTTCTGGGTGTCTGTGCCATCGCCAACGGATGGGTCCGGGTAGCCCCAATGTGCCGTAGCGGGCTGGCCGGGCCAGTAAGGGCAGACCTCACCGGCGGCGTTGTCACAGACTGTGATCACCAGGTCTATCTGCGGTGCATCCATGCGGCCAAATTCGTCCCAGCTCTTGCTGCGCAGGCCATCAATGGAAATTCCAGCACTCTTGAGCACCTGCAAGCCCAGCGGATTGGGTTGCTGGTTGTCACGCGGACTGCTGCCAGCCGAATAGGCCTTGAAGCGGCCTTTGCCGATGTGGTTGAGGATGGCTTCGGCCAGAATGCTGCGCGCCGAATTGTGAGTGCACAGGAACAAGACGTCTAACAGATGAAGCAACTTTCAAGCCTTGGCTAAGCCACGCCCTTTGGGCCGCTTTAGCTGACGTGAAGGTACGCAACCGGTCACGGTGTTCAGGTCCAGACACTTTTCTGGCATGCCAGAACAACACTCAGCGGTAAGGTATTCAATCAACTCCACAACCAATGGGATGTTGGCCCGATAGCGCTGATAGCGTCCCTCCTGCTCGACCGTGAGAAGGCGCGCATGCGTTATCGCTTTCAGGTGGAACGAGAGGTTGGTAGACGGCAGTTCGAGGGTGGCCGCAATCTCCCCGGCCACCATGCCTTGAGAACCTGCCTTGACCAACAGCCGGAAGACATCCAGACGCACGCTCGAGGCCAGTGACTCGAAAACCGCAGTGGCAACTGTTTTTTCCATATATCAATTATACAACTATTGTTGAATAGTTGATTACTAGCGACTGCTTGGTGGCGTTGCAGTCGCCGAAAGCAACTAATGGTCAGGGCGCAGAAAAGCCTTTCTGCCTAAACACAGTGGCAGCTTGTGCACTGACCAGGTAGGACATGAAGCCAGTTGCTGATATCGGGTCGCGCGCGTTGCCACCCAGTATCACCGAGTATGTCGTTATTTTCTGCAACGATGTCGGTAACGGGCCAACCAGTTTGGCACCCTTGACTGGAAGAATTTCTGTGATTTGTTGTACCCCAAGCTCCACCTCGCCGCGTGCCACCGGTTCCACCACAAAGCCGACATCACCCAGCGTCGTCTTCGCCTTGACTTGTTGTGCGATACCCAACTGCTCAAGTACCGCCGCAAAATGTTTACCGCTGGTTCCTTTTTGCGGATCCATGTAGGTAATGGACCGCGCATTCAGCAACGTCTTGCGCAATGCTTCGGGGCTTGAAATGTCTGGCACGGGTGCGCCTTCTCTAACCGCAACGCCGACACCCACATTGCCGACCGGAAGGGCTGAACCGGTCACGGACCAGCCTGTGCGCTCCATCTCAGCCACCACTTCGGCAGAAACAATCAGCACATCGGGTTGCCCGCCGTCTGCCAACCGTCGCAACAATACCCCTACCGGTGCGTACTCAACCCGGATCGACGCTCCCGACGTCTTCTGATATTCGACCACCAGTTCCGCCAGCGGTGCTTTGGCAGCACCAGCACTCCAAACCAAAAGCTCCGCCGCGCCACTGGTCACGGACAAACCGAACAACACCAAAGCCAGCGCAATTTGGCGACACAGAGAAATGACTGAGCGGGGCTTCATTTTGAGTATCTCCTTGGCGATCAGCAAAGGATACGCCAGGCCGTCGGTGGGTTGTGGAACATCGAACGCCAATGCATGGTAGTCCGGTGCAGCCCATCCCGAACTACGATTAAAACAGCGCACGGACTAATTTGTATGATGCCTCTCAACATCTACAGCGATGTGGCTGCCAGGTTGCCGTTGTTTTACGATGGTGTTGATCGAGCAGGTCTTTTTGAAAGCGCAAAGTTTATGGCCCGTGATCCTCGTTTTGATATCTTGTTTGAGCCCATCAAAATTGGCCCGGTAACAGCCAAAAACCGTTTCTTTCAAGTGCCGCATTGCAATGGAATGGGTCACGCCATGCCGCAAGCCCATGCCGCCATGCGCGAAGTTAAGGCAGAGGGAGGCTGGGCCGTGATCTGCACCGAAGAGTGCGAGATTCACCCGTCGGGCGATGTGTCG
Organism: Betaproteobacteria bacterium; assembly: GCA_025354965.1. Lineage (GTDB taxonomy): Bacteria > Pseudomonadota > Gammaproteobacteria > Burkholderiales > Burkholderiaceae_C > Rhodoferax. The sequence continues at coordinate 11,481 of JANXLW010000108.1, read as the reverse complement.
CCTTATGTCGAGGCGCGGTTGTGGGACGACCACGACATCCCGGCGTTGCGCCTGATGTGTGAGAAAGTGCACGCGCATGGTGCCCTGGCGGGCATTGAGCTGACCCACAACGGCCCCACCGCTTCGAATTTATATTCGCGCGAAGTGCTGCTTGCGCCTTCGCACCAGCCCAGCAAATATGGTTACCCGGCGCAAGCGCGAGCCATGGACAAGCACGACATTGCCAACTATAGGCGCTGGCATCGCAACGCGGCGCTGCGCGCCAAAGCAGCCGGCTTTGATCTGATTTATGTTTACGCCGCGCACGATTTATCGCTGGCCATGCACTTTCTGCAAAAGCGCCGCAACCAACGCACCGATGAATACGGCGGCTCGCTGGAAAACCGGGTACGGCTGTTGCGTGAAGTGCTTGAAGACACCAGGGACGCGGTGGGTGGCAGCTGCGGTGTGGTGCTGCGCTTTGCCACCGAAGAGTTGCTGGGTGTTGGCGGTGTCACCCTGACCGAGGCGAAAGAAATCGTGCACATGCTGGCCGATCTACCCGACCTGTGGGATGTCAACCTGGCCGCCTGGCACAACGACTCGGTGCCGTCGCGCTTTGCCCGCGAGGGCGCGCAGGAACCCTTCATCGACTGGGTCAAGAAAGTCACCAGCAAACCGGTGGTCGGTGTCGGCCGATTTACTTCGCCTGACAGCATGGTCTCGCAGATCAGGCGTGGCATTCTGGACATGATCGGGGCCGCGCGCCCCTCCATCGCTGACCCCTATTTACCCAGCAAGATTGCGGAGGGTCGCATTGACGACATACGCGAATGTATCGGCTGCAATATCTGCGTGTCGGGTGACAACACGGTCACGCCGATCCGCTGCACGCAAAACCCCACCATGGGCGAAGAGTGGCGCAAGGGCTGGCATCCCGAAAAAATTGCGCCCCGCAAGTCCGACGCAAAAATCCTGATCGTTGGTGCCGGCCCAACCGGCCTGGAGGCGGCGCGGGCCCTGGGTCAGCGCGGTTACGAAGTGCACCTGGCAGAAGGCGGTGCCGAGCTGGGTGGCAGGGTCAGTCGAGAGTCACGCCTGCCGGGGCTGGCTGAGTGGGCACGGGTACGCGATTGGCGATTGGGACAAATAAAGATCATGCCCAATGTTCATGTCTACCTGGGTAGCCCCATGGGTGCGCAGGATGTCCTCGAATTTGGCGCGGAGCATGTTCTGCTGGCGACCGGCTGCTATTGGCGCCGGGACGGTTTTGGGCGCAGCAATGGCATGGGAATCAAGGGCTTCGACAATGTGGCGGTTTTTACACCGGATGACATCATGAGCGGCATAATTCCAGGCGGCCCGGTGGTTGTGTTTGATGACGACTATTTCTATTACGCCAGCACCATTGCCGACAAGCTGTGTGCTGAGAAGCGCGCCGTCTGTTACCTGACACCAGACGACACCATTGCCTCCTGGAGCAGCAACACGCTGGACTACCGCCATATTCAAAAACGCATGTACGCACTGGGTGTTGAGCAAATCGTGGCCCACAATATCACCGAGTTCCGGGGCGACCGGGTCCTGCTGGAGCATGTCTGGTCCGGCAAGACCTCTGAACTACCCTGTGCGGCTGTGATAACCATTACCGCACGCCTGCCGCAGGACACGCTGTACCAGGAGCTGCTAAGGCTTGAGTCGCAATGGTCCAGCGCCGGTGTCCTGAGTGTGAAATGCGCCGGCGATGCGCATGCACCGGGCTTGATTGCCCACGCGGTGTACGCCGGTCATCGTTACGCCCGTGAGATGGATGAAGCGCCCAGCAGCGATGTACCCTTTCGCCGCCATCTGCACACCAGCTTTACCTGATTGGACTTTCCGGATGAGCCGAGAAGTCACCCACAATTGCCTTCGAAGTGTTAATTTAGTACGGTAATTCAAATCCATCGCGCCCAATTTGCCAGTGCACTCAGGAAAAATCAGCAATGCGCGAGCCGCCGCCACAAAGTCATGGGTTGTTTTGACCTCGTCGAGCTTGGAAAAGAGCTTTCGCGCGCGATCTTCGATGTGCGGGTTCAATCCGCGGTTTTCGCGGATAACCAAAACTGCTGGCAGCTTTCCCCTGGTGCCAGCCGGTTTCGCGAGATAACCACGCACGCTTGCTTTGCCTTGGGGCGAGTCAAGGACTTGATAGCGGGTTTGCAGGCGCACATCGGCCAGCGCCAGTTGTTGCGCCTGAATAGTTCAAGGCATCAACAAGGATTCAATGTCGCGATCGCCCGCGTCTGCAGAAAATCCATCTGGCGTAGGGGTAGTGCTGGTGTTAAAAGTTACCCAGTTCGGAAGCCTGGGAATTCTCATGAATTTTCCAATTGCTCCGGCTACCGGGCTGGGCTTGGGCGGCACCAGACTGCATCATCGCTATCATGGTCATCCATGCCGCTTCCAAAAGGAGCTTGAATGAGCAATATGTTTTACCCGCATCTGGCTGCGACCCTGCAGCAGATCCGCGCCGACGGTTTTTACAAACGCGAGCACCAGATTGCAACACCCCAGAACTCGACACTCAAGCTGGAGTCGGGTGCCGAGGTCATCAATTTCTGCGCCAACAACTATCTGGGCTTGGCCGACGACGCGCGCCTGATCGCCGCCGCCAAACAGGGTCTCGATGAATTCGGTTTCGGCATGGCCTCAGTTCGATTTATCTGCGGCACCCAGACCAGCCACCGTGCGCTGGAGGCCGCGCTTGCCACCTTCCTGGGGACCGAAGACGCCATCCTGTATTCGTCCTGCTTCGATGCCAATGGCGGCTTGTTCGAGACACTGCTCGGCGAGGAGGACGCCGTCATCAGTGACGAGCTCAATCATGCCAGCATCATTGACGGCATTCGCCTTTGCAAAGCCATTCGCTTTCGTTACCGGAACAACGACATGGTTGACCTTGAAGAGCAATTGCAGGCGGCCGATGCCGCCGGTGCGCGCTTCAAGTTGATTGCAACCGATGGCGTATTTTCGATGGACGGCATCATTGCCAACCTGAAAGGCATCTGCGAGCTTGCCGGCAAATACGATGCGCGGGTGATGGTTGATGATTCTCACGCTGTTGGCTTTGTTGGCGCACAGGGTCGTGGCACACCGGAGTTTTGCGGTGTCGCCGGCCGTGTTGATATTTATACCGGCACACTGGGCAAGGCGCTGGGCGGCGCGTCGGGCGGCTACGTCGCTGGGCGCCAAGCGGTGGTCGATTTGTTGCGCCAACGCTCCAGACCCTATCTTTTTTCCAATTCACTGGCGCCATCGATTGTGTCGGCATCACTTGCGGTGCTGAAGTTGTTGCAGTCTGATGAGGGTGACAAGTTGCGGCAGTGCGTAAGCGCAAATGCGGGACACTTTCGCCGCGAAATGTCCAGCTTGGGCTTCGATCTGGTTCCTGGGCAGCATGCGATCATACCGGTCCTGCTGGGCGATGCGCGACTCGCAGGCCGGATGGCCGAAGCCTTGCTCGAAGAGGGCATCTATGTTGTCAGCTTCAGCTTCCCGGTGGTTCCCAAGGGCAAGGCTCGCATCCGTACCCAGATGTCGGCGGCACACACGCCGCAGCAGATTGACAAGGCGGTGGCGGCGTTCGCGAAGGTGGGAAAGGCGCTTGGGGCAATTTCCTGATGGACGGATATTTTCAACTTTCAGACTAATCACCAGGTATTCAAATGAGAGCACTTGTCAAACTCGAACCCGGTCCGGGCCTGACCTTGACCAAGGTAAAAAAACCGACGATCGGCCATAACGACGTGATGATCCGTGTCCGCAAGACCGCAATCTGCGGCACCGATATTCACATCTGGAAATGGGATGAGTGGGCACAGAAAACTATTCCCGTGCCGATGCACGTCGGCCATGAATATGTGGGTGAGATCGTTGAGATGGGGCAGGAAGTGCGCGGCTTCGAAATCGGTGACCGTGTCTCCGGCGAAGGGCACATCACCTGCGGTCATTGCCGCAATTGCCGCGCCGGCAGACGCCACCTTTGCCGCAACACCCAGGGTGTGGGTGTCAATCGTGAGGGCTGTTTCGCCGACTTCCTGGTGATCCCGGCGTTCAACGCCTTCAAGATTGCGGACGGCATCAGCGATGACCTTGCGGCGATTTTCGATCCCTACGGCAACGCCACCCACACGGCGCTTTCGTTCAATCTGGTTGGTGAAGATGTGTTGATCACGGGGGCCGGCCCCATTGGCATCATGGCGGCGGCGATCGCACGCCATGTCGGTGCGCGCCACGTGGTGGTCACCGACGTTAACGATTACCGGCTGGCTTTGGCGTCGACGATGGGTGCGACGCGCACCGTCAACGTCGCCAACGCCTCGTTGCCAGACGCAATGCAAGAGCTCGGCATGGTCGAAGGATTCGACGTTGGCATGGAGATGTCCGGCGTGCCGACGGCCTTTAAGAGCCTGCTTGAGAACATGAACCACGGTGGCAAGGTTGCGCTGCTGGGCATACCGCCGTCAAATACCTCGATCGACTGGAATCAGGTTATTTTCAAGGGGTTGGAGATCAAGGGTGTGTACGGTCGCGAAATGTTTGAGACCTGGTACAAGATGGTGGCGATGTTGCAAAGCGGACTGAACCTTTCGCCAATTCTGACGCATCACTTTTCTGTGGAAGATTTCGAAGCCGGTTTTGCGGTCATGCTGTCGGGGCAATCGGGCAAGGTCATTCTGGACTGGGCGTGAGTCAACACGGTGCGGTGCGGTGGGGGCTTGGCGCAGGGCTTTCAACCGCATGCCCTACCGGCGTGACCCGGCCAACTGGTGGCCACTGCTGCAGTCGTGGGTCATGGCGGCAGCGTGACGCACCATCACGCCGTCGGCCGTGATCACCGCAGCGGCTACGAGGTTGAAGTAATCCCGTGGTATCCAACAATAATCCCTTGCGGGTTACGTTCGGGCTTGGACAGCACCTCGCCCCAGATGAAACGCCCGTCCTTACAGCGATGTTCCACCTCAAAGGAAACAAACCCAACCCGCGTTGCCACCTTCTCAGAAGGCTGTCTGCGTTGCATCAAGTTTTTGACCACAGCCACCCCTTTGTCGGTGAACATTTCAAAAACGTGGTGCCCCACCACTTCGTCCGCCTTGAAGCCGCGCAGGCGTTCGTCCGCCGGGCTGATGTACGTGATGCAAAGGATGTCATCGGTCTTCCGGAGGACATCCAGGGTGGCTTCTGCCAACAGGCGATAGAGGGCTTCACTTCCATGCAGTGCTTGCGTGCGCTCTTCGACCAGCACTTCCAGTGCGCTGTTTCGTTCCAGCAGGCCCTTGATGGGATATACCTCGCCATCCTGCGCACGATGATAGGGAATCGAGATGCCACTGTGGACAATCTTCCAATCTTCACTTTCGAGACGGAAAATAAGCAACAGTCGCGCCACCTCGGTCGAAAAGCCCTGTGCCGCAAGCGGTAAATGAATATGAAAGAAGGCGGTCGCCACCACCACGTCGTCGCCGATGTCCTGCATTGAGATATCAAGCATCTCGATGCGAATGCGGCCCGCTACCCGTGTAACCGCTGAAGAGTGTTGTCAGACGGTCATCCCGTGACGCGTACATCTCGATGTACTCATCAAACAGCGAACGAATTTTGTGCTGACGTTCCAATTGCATGGTACTTGCTGTCATTGGAGGTCATTATTGATCGACTCAAAATCAATCACGTTGGATACGCATTGAAACGGTGAAAGGCATTTATGTTCGCCGGTCGGAAAAAAGCGGTTGCAAGTGAAACTCAGAAGCCGAGCCTGCGCTCGGCGGCAGCGAGGTAAGTGGCGCAGCGCAGGTGCACTACGCAGGCGCAAGCATCAGGACGGACGAAAGATATCGCCACTGCAGACCGTGGAAAGGCGCGGCCCACTGAATCGTCCCGACTTTCACTTGGCCATTTTCATTTGACGGCATGGCCTGCCGACTCAACTTTAACAAAGAGGTCAACTCTGTTGAGCCTGGCGTTACTGCAATTCAGATCTCTTCCGGCACCATCTTGATGGCGCCACAAGGACACTCGGAAACGCAGATGCCGCAACCCTTGCAATAGTCGTAGTTGAACTGGAAACGCCGACCCGGTCCCAGCTTGATGACCGAATTGTCCGGGCAGACGCCGTAGCAGTTGTCGCACTCAAAGCAATTGCCGCATGACAGGCAGCGACGCGCCTCAAACAGGGCGTTAGATTCGTCCAGACCACCTTGCACTTCATCAAATGTGCTCTGCCGACGAATCATGTCGAGGGTCGGCCGCACCGTCTTGGGCGCATCGGTGTAGTACCAGGTATTGAGCATCTCGAAACTCGCCAGTTCGTGCTTGGCTGCCTGTTTGTGCTCTTCACCGCGCAGCCAGGCGTCGATGTTGCGCGCCGCCTTTTTGCCATGTCCGATAGCCACCGTCACATTGCGCTCGGCCGGCACCATGTCACCGCCGGCGAAGATGCCGGGGTGACCGGTCATCATGTTGGCGCCGACCTTGACCACGCCGCCGGCGATCTCCAGTCCGGGTACTTTGTCGAGCAAGGACAGGTCGACTTCCTGCCCCAGCGCAAGAATCAGCGAGTCGGCCTCCAGTTCTTCTATCTCGCCGGTCGGTTGCGGCTGGCCGTTGGCATCGAGTTCCATCTTCTCGATCAGCGTTTTGCCACCGTCGGTGTGCTTGATGGTGGAGAGCCACTTCATCATCACGCCCTCCTCGATTGCCTCTTCGACCTCGAAGTCGTGCGCCGGCATCTTGTCGCGCGTGCGGCGGTAAACAATGATGGGTTCAGCGCCAAGACGCTTGGCGGTACGGGCCACGTCGATGGCTGTGTTGCCGCCGCCGTAGACGATCACGCGTCGGCCCAGCATGGGTTTGTCCTCCCCTTCCATGGAGCGCAGCACTGCCACCGCATCCATGACGTGCGAGGCATCGCCCGACGGAATGAAGGCGCGCTTGGCGATGTGGGCGCCGACCGCCAGAAAGGCGGCGTCAAACCTGCCCTCCTTCATGCTGACCATGATGTCGTCCACCTTGGTGTTGAGCTTCACTGTCACGCCGATGTCGGTGATGCGCTTCATCTCCGCGTCCATCACCTCGCGCGGCAGGCGATATTTCGGAATGCCAAAGCGCATCATGCCACCCACCATGGGGCCGGCTTCGGCAACCGTGACCTGATGGCCAAGGCAGCGCAAGTGGTAAGCAGCCGACATGCCGGACGGTCCGGCCCCGACCACCAGCACATGCTTGCCGGTTTCCTTTGCCGGCGCAACAAAGGCCCAGCCTTTCTTCAAGGCCTCGTCGCCCAGAAATCGCTCCACTGAATTGATGCCCACGGGCAGGTCAATCTTGCCCCGATTGCAGGCACCTTCGCAGGTGTGGTAGCAGGCGCGGCCCATGATGGCCGGGAAGGGGTTGTCCCTTGTGAGATGGCGCCATGCGCCTTCATAGTCGCCCGACTCGGCATGGAACAACCAGCCCTGGATGTCCTCGCCCGCCGGGCACTGGTTGTTGCACGGTGGCAAGCGATCCAGGTAGACCGGCCTGTGGGTGCGCCAGGACCCGGTCTTGTTGGCCAGCGAAGACCCAACGTCGAGCGTGATGGCAAAGGGTTTTGTCATGTCAGTTCGCTCCCTCTTCGAGCAGCCCATATTTGCGAATATTGAGGTCGGCCATGGCCTGGATTCTGGCAATCGTTTCCACCATGGGCCTCTTGCCGAACAGGTGCGCGTAGTGGCGCTGTAGCTTGAGATAGTCCTCGACCGGCACGCGACGGCGGATCTTGGACACGCGCGTGACCTCCCCATGTTCTGCCTCATATACCGGGAACATGCCAGTCTCGTGGGCCAGGCGCGCGAGTTTGATGGTGTCATGGGAGGCTGCGCCCCAACCCAGCGGGCAGGGAACGAAGATGTGAATGTAGCGTGCGCCCCGGATCGACATGGCTTTGGTGACTTTGTGCTCCAGGTCGCGCAGATCGGCCACGGTGGCCGTGGCGACGTAGGGAATACCATGCGCCATGGCGATGCGCGGCACATTCTTGCCCTGGCCGAACACATTGCCCGGCTCCGGCCCCAGGGGCATGGTGGTGGCGGTGCGTGCCGCTGGCGGTGTCGCCGATGAACGCTGCACACCAGTGTTCATGTAGGCCTCGTTGTCGTAGCAGATATAGAGCACGTCGTCGTTGCGTTCGAACATGCCAGACAGACAGCCAAAACCGATGTCGGTGGTGCCGCCATCGCCCCCCTGCGCGATGACGCGCACGTTTTTACGGCCCTTGACGCGCATCGCGGCGGCAATGCCAGTAGCAACGGCGGCCGTGTTGCCAAACAGGGAGTGAATCCAGGGGATCTGCCAGGAGGTCTCCGGATAAGGCGTGGAGAAAACCTCCAGGCAGCCGGTCGCGTTGACCGCGATGAGCTGGTTGTCGCAGGCACGCATCGCGGCGTCGATCGCGTAGCGGGCGCCCAGCGCCTCGCCACAGCCCTGGCAGGCGCGGTGACCTGAGTTCAGCGAATTGGTGCGCGCCATGTCGGCCTGCACGGCGCGCTGCTCGGGCGCCAGCAGGCGATTGCCGACGGTGAAGGTGCCGGTCTGGTAGAACTTGACTTGTTGGTCCATGATGCTGTTCCTGCGTTCAGCCAAACTTGGCCGCCACCCCGCCAAGCTCGCGCAGGATGTTCTCGGCGATGGGCCCGGTGCGCCGTGTCTGGCGCTCGCGCTCCAGCACGCGATTGACGATGCTGATGTCCAGGTCCAGAAAATGCACTGGCTCGATCTGGTCGTGCATGACCTGCCGGATGACCCGGTGCAAGCTGGCTTTGGTGATGGCACGCCCGCCCAGCCCGGCGATAACGGTTCTTACCTTGATCGGCAGTCCGTCGGTGGCCATGCGCACGTTGGTGGCGACGATGCCGCCGATGCCGACTGCCAGACTCTTCTCCAGCACCACGATGCGCTGCACGTTCTTCACCGCTTCCCGGATGGCGGCCAGCGGGAAGGGGCGAAACGAGGTAATGCCCAGCACCCCCACCTTGATCCCGTCATCACGCATCTCGTCAACCGTGTCTTTGATAGTGCCCAGCACCGACCCCAGGGCGATCACGACAGTTTCTGCGCCCTCCATGCGGTACGGGCGTATCAGTCCGCCGGCTTCGTGGCCGAAGATCTGCAGGTACTCGGCTGAGATGCGCGGGATCAGTTCCAGCGCCTGCAACTGCTTGGCATGTGCCAGATAGCGGACTTCGGAAAAAGCCTCCGGTCCAACCATGGCGCCAATCGATACCGGGTCGTCCGGATCAAGCGACTGGCGTGGCACGTAGGGCGGCAGGAAGGCATCCACCTGCGCCTGCGTCGGCATGTCAACGCGTTCGTAGGCGTGTGTCAGTATGAAGCCGTCCATACAGACCATCACCGGCAAGGACAGCTCTTCGGCCAGCTTAAACGCCTGGATGTGGAGGTCCAGCGCTTCCTGGTTGGTTTCGGCAAAAATCTGTATCCAGCCGCAATCGCGCTGACTCATCGAGTCGGTGTGATCGTTCCAGATATTGATGGGTGCACCAATCGCCCGGTTGGCTACCGTCATGACGATGGGCAGACCGAGTCCGGAGGCGTTGTAGACGGCCTCTGCCATGAACAATAGTCCCTGGCTGGCGGTCGCGGTGTAGGTGCGGGCACCGGCGGCGGATGATCCGATGGCCACCGACATGGCGGCAAACTCGGATTCAACGTTGATGAATTCGCAGTTCTTCACCGCACCGGCCTTCACCATCTCGCCCAGACCCTCGACGATGTGCGTCTGAGGCGAGATCGGGTAAGCGCAGATCACTTCAGGCCGGCACAAGGCCACGGCCTCGGCCACGGCGTGGGAGCCTTCGCACTGTTTAAGCATGGCTGGCTTCCTTCGCTTTGACGATGTTGTAAGCCTCGGTGGCCGCTGCGATGTTGCCCTCAGCGATCTTGCCGCTGAATTTGTCCTTGATGGCTGACACAACCGATGCCAGTGAAATCAGGCCCGAGACAGCAGCAAAGCCACCCAGCAATGGCACGTTGGGTACGGCGCGGCCCACGTGCTTGAGCGAGATCTCGGTGGCCGACAGACTGATCAGGCGGTCGCTGTGCATGTTCTTCACGAAATCGTCCAGCCCGAGTTCGGCAAATGTCTTGTTGGTGTTGATCAGAATGTAGCCTTCCGGGCGCTTCAAGCCCGACAGAACATCCACTTGGTGCAGCAGCGTCGGGTCCTGAATGATCAGCGCATCCGGCAGCATGATGGGTTCACGCAGCCGGATTTCCTTGTCGTCAAGTCGGCAAAACGCGACCACCGGTGCACCGGTACGCTCCGAGCCGAAACTGGGAAAAGCCTGGGCATAGCGACCTTCCAGAAAGGCAGCGATAGAAAGCATTTCTGCTCCTGTTACTACCCCCTGACCACCGCGTCCATGGATGCGTACCTGAAACATTGTTTCTCCTCGGAACCTGTTGTTGTACCTGTCTGCTTACAAGACTGGGCATCTTCCTTCATTATCAATCTGTACGGAAATGGAGGGTTTTCTTCCTTATCATAAAAACCACAGCAGGCGGCCGGAGCAGCTACCCGCGATGCCCTGTCTTCCATAGTTCGCACAATGTAGAGGCATCGACCAAAGACACCCAACGCCATCGCGTCTTCAAGGGGATGTGCGGCGCTTTCCCCCTTCAGGCAGACATTGATGGCCGTCTCGCCATCGCCGCGCGCCAGCGTTGCAGGTGTGGGTGTATTTCACCGGGCCTAGCCTTCACCACGCGTGCAAAGTCAACAGCCACCACAGCGGTGATGTCGGCAACGCTGAATCTGTCGGTGGCGATGAAATCGCGGCCAGCCAGACGTTCATTCAGCGTGTCAAAAAACTGCTGCAGCCTTGCCAGACCCCGTTGCGCCAGTTCGGGAATTTGCTGGTAGTCTACCGGCCCTGGCAGCGCCCGGTTGGCCATGGCTGGCGCGCTGTTGCGCAATGCTTCGGCGACAGCCAACAGCCCCTCGAACTCGACGCGCCAGTTCCAGCTGGCAATTTCTGCTTTTTCGTTCGGGGTGCTACCCAGCAGCAGCAGCTCTGGGAAGCGCGCCTCCAGGTAGGCCGTGATCGCTGCGTTGTCGGTCAGCACCGCCCCATCTTCAGTGCGCAATGCTGGTACTGTGCACAATGGGTTGATCTTTCGGAAGGCGTCGCTCAATTGCTCGGAGTTCCTCAGGTCCACTTGTACCGTCTCAAATGAAACACCCTTTTCGGCCAGCAGAATGCGTGCGCGGCGCGGGCTCGGAGCAGTGCTGCAGTCGTACAGCGTGATCATGATTGAACCAACTTGTCCTGCGTCCTGGTGTCGAAGTCGCCGGCATCATGGCGCTCGTGCAATTGGCTGGCTGGTTCACCAAATGTGCGGTTCACCATGCGACCGCGCTTGACGGCCGGACGTTGAGCAATCTGGTTGGTCCAGCGCAGCACTTGC
>JANXLW010000095.1 GCA_025354965.1 Betaproteobacteria bacterium | reverse complement strand
TAACCGAAGTGAAAGTTGCCGTCGCCCACATGACCAACCAAAAAGTACGGAATACCGCTGGCGTCAGCCTCTTCCACCGAATCCAGAAGGCAGTCGGCCAGTCTGGAAATCGGGACGCAAGTGTCGGTTGAAATAGCGCGGCAACCGGGCTTTGACTGGATGGCCGCAAAGTAGGCGTTATGCCTGGCCGTCCACAGGCGCGTGCGCTCTTCTGGTGTGGTGGCCCACTCAAAAGCATCGCCACCAAACTCAAGGGCAATTTCCTGCACCGACTCGGCTTGCTCCTTCACGCTGGCCGGCGAACCGTGAAACTCCATCAGCAGCAACGGTGAATCCAACAGTTCTAGACGGGCGTAGGCATTGACCATGCGCACAGTGTTGCCGTCAATCAACTCGACGCGGGCAATTGGTATGCCCATCTGGATGATTTGGATGGTGGTGCGCACGGCCGCCTCAATGCTCGGGAACGAGCAAATGGCGGCCGAGATCGCCTCCGGCAGCGGATAGAGTTTCACCGTTATTTCAGTGATCACACCCAGCGTGCCTTCGCTGCCCACCATCAGGCGTGTGAGGTCGTAGCCAGCGCTGCTCTTCTTCGCGCGGGTGCCGGTACGGATGACCTCTCCGCTGGCAGTAACCACTTCTAGCGCCAGTACGTTCTCGCGCATGGTGCCATAGCGTACGGCATTGGTGCCACTGGCACGGGTGGCGCTCATGCCGCCAATCGTTGCATCGGCACCGGGGTCGATCGGAAAGAACAGACCGGTAGACTTGACCGCATCGTTGAGCTGCTTGCGTGTCACGCCGGCTTGCACTGTCACCGTCAGGTCTTCAGCGTTGATTGAAAGCACCTGGTTCATGCGGCTCACATCAATGCTGATGCCGCCTTGCACAGCCAGCAAATGACCTTCAAGGGACGAACCGACACCAAAGGGAATCACGGGTACGCTGTGGTTGCTGGCCAGCTTGACCGCATCAGCGACGTCGGCCGTGCACTCGGCAAAGATCACGGCGGCCGGCGGCGGCGCTTCAAATGAAGACTCGTCCCGTCCGTGCTGTTCACGCACTACCAGGGCGGTGGAGCAACGCTCGTGAAAGCGCGCCTTCAGCGCGTCAATCAACGCTGTGGGTACGCTGCGCTGGTGGATTTCAGTGACCCGATGGGCTTGCAGGGTGTTCATGTTTCCAATCAGTTGAGGATATTGCACGCTCCCTTCGCGCAGCTACTGCTTGTCCCGCAAGGCGAAGAGTTTGCTGCAACAATAGCACCAAACGAGGAGCTTTTGCATGGGACAACGACTAACACAAATTGCCACCCGCACTGGCGACAACGGCACCACAGGTCTGGGCGATAACACCCGAGTCTCGAAAAACAGCTTGCGCGTGCACGCCATGGGCGAGGTGGATGAACTCAATTCCAATATTGGTGTGTTGTTGTGCGAAGACATGCCCGCTGAGGTGCGTTCTTTGTTGGTCGAGATTCAGCATCAGCTTTTCAATCTGGGCGGTGAGCTGTCGATCCCCGGCTTTGAGTTGCTCAAGCCCGAAGCCGTGCTGGCCCTGGACTCGGCCTTGGCCGAACACAACTCAACGTTGCCGCGACTGCAGGAATTCATTTTGCCGGCCGGGTCCCGTGCTGCGTCACTGGCTCACGTGTGTCGCACAGTGGCGCGCCGTGCCGAGCGTGCGGTGGTGGCGCTGGAAAGCCAGGAGGTGCTGAAGGACAGGCCGCGCCAGTACCTGAATCGCTTGAGCGATTTGTTGTTTGTGCTGGCCCGTGTGCTCAACCGTCACCGCAACGATGGCAGCGTGGGCGATGACGTGTACTGGCATAGCGAGCGTCTTGCGGGAGACGGCTCTGTGTGATCGAAAGTTAACGCGGCGCCAACATCGCCAGCGTGATGCGCGACACACAGGTCAGTTCTCCGGCATCGTTGTGCATGTCGATCTGCCAGACTTGCGTCGTACGACCGATGTGCACCGGGCGAGCGGTGCCGGTGACCCAGCCGCTGATAGTGCCTTTGATGTGATTGGCGTTGATATCCAACCCCACCGCCCGATGACCTTCAAGGCTGGCGCAGACCGCGCCGCAGGTGCCCAGTGTCTCGGCCAGTACCACGCTGACGCCACCGTGCAACAGGCCATAGGGTTGTTGGGTGCGCTTGTCCACCGGGACGCGAGCCCGGATGAAGTCCTCACCCACTTCCAGAAACTCAATTCCGAGATGAGGAACTGCGGTGTTTTCACTGACCGCAGTGAGACTTTCCACCGAGATCGTTCTTTTCCAGATGTGCATCAAATGTCCAAGCAAAAAAGTTTCGCTGACTATAAACAAAGTGGAGATAGGTCCTTGTCAAGCTGGCGTCACCCAATACTATTTTTATAGCTAAAGTCGGTTTACCCTTTACCCATGACTCAAACTAAAACGCCCCCCTTCGCTCCCCAGATTCGTCTCTATCAAAACTGGTTGCGCGAGCAGCGTGGCCACGCGTTTGATACGTACGACGCACTGTGGCGCTGGTCGACGACGGATCTGAACGCTTTCTGGCAAAGTATCTGGGACTACTTCGACCTTCACTCACCGACGCCCCACGGCTTGGTGTGCGACGGTGCGCCCATGCCCGATACCCGGTGGTTTGTCGGGGCACAGTTCAACTACGCACACCAGGTGCTGCGGCATGCGCCGGCCGCCCACGCCGCCGGACTTTCGGCCATCATCAGTCACAATGAAAAAACGCTGGGTGATCAGCCGGCACGGCAGTTGAGCTGGCCTGAGTTGCGCCGCCAGGTCGCTTCACTGGCGTTGTACTTGCTGGCCGAGGGTGTGCAACCGGGCGACCGCGTCGCTGCCTATTTGCCGAATATTCCCGAGGCCATGGTGGCATTTCTGGCGACCGTCAGCATCGGTGGCGTGTGGAGCATCTGCGCGCCTGACATGGGCAGCAACGCGGTGCTCGACCGCTTCAGGCAGATTGAGCCCAAGGTGTTGATTGCCTGTGACGGCATGACCTATGGCGGGCGCGATCTTGACCGCCGCGTCGTGGTGGCTGAACTGTGTGCGGCGCTGCCCTCGGTGCAGCAGGTGATCATGTACAAAAATCTGGGACTGGTCGCAAATGGCAGCGAAAACCTTGCCGGTTGCACCGACTTCACGCTGGCTACAGCCCGCGATGACGCCCAAACCAAGGCATTTGAACCGCTCTGGCTGCCATTTGACCACCCACTGTGGATTGTCTATTCCAGTGGTACCACCGGCCTGCCCAAACCCATTGTGCACGGCCATGGCGGCACCGTTCTGGTGGCGCTGGCTCTAAAGTGCCTGCACAACGACATCGGTTGCAGCTATGCGCCCAATTCACTGGGCGAGCGCTACCACTGGTACAGCTCGACTGGCTGGGTGATGTGGAACGCACAACTCAGTGGCCTGCTTAGTGGTACCACTTGCTGTCTATTTGATGGCAGTCCCGGTGGTCGCAGCGTCGACGCAGCGGGCAACAAAGTGACCACTGACTGGACCACTCTGTGGCGCTTTGCAGCCGAGACGGGGGTCACTTTCTTTGGTGCCGGCGCCGCGTTTTATGCCAATTGCCAGAAGACCGGCGTAGACCTGACTGCCTGTGGCGACCTGTCCACCATCAGGGCACTGGGGACGACTGGCTCACCTTTGAGCGCCGAGGCCGAGGCCTGGGGCACCGAACAGTTTCGCAAGCTGAAGGGCGCGGGTGTGGGCGAGCGTGGGGGCGACATCTGGTGGTGCAACATTTCTGGCGGCACTGACTTCTGCGGTGCCTTCATAGGCGGTAACCGGGAGCTACCTCTGGTACCCGGTGAAATGCAGTGCCGGTTATTGGGCTGTGCCGTACAGGCCTGGAACGAGCAGGGTGAGCCGGTGACGGATGAAGTGGGGGAGCTGGTTTGCAGTCAGCCGATCCCCAGCATGCCTCTGTATTTCTGGGGTGACATGGGCAATCAGCGCTACCTGTCGAGCTACTTTGACATGTACCCCGGCGTCTGGCGCCATGGCGATTGGCTCAAGGTCGGGCGAAACGGCGGCTGTGTCATCTATGGCCGCAGTGACGCCACCATCCACCGGTATGGATTGCGTATGGGTACCAGCGAGCTCTACAGTGCGGTGGAGGCCTTGCCCGAAGTGCTGGATTCAATGGTGGTCGATCTCGAATATCTGGGGCGCGAGAGCTACATGCCGCTGTTTGTGGTGCTGCGCGAGGGACTGATGTTGAACGATGTTGTGCGCAGCAAAATTGTGGAAGCCATCAAAACCGCCTTGTCGCCGCGCTTTGTGCCAAACGAGATCTTTCAGGTGGCGGAAATTCCGCGCACGCTTTCAGGCAAAAAGCAGGAGCTGCCGATCAAGAAACTGTTGCTGGGCCAGCCGATTGAAAAAGTGGTCAATCGTGAAGCGATGGCCAATCCGGCTTGTCTGGACTGGTATGTCGCGCTGGCCCGGTCGCGGCAGTGAGGCAATAATCGAAAATCAAGATCGCTGCGTTTGCCGGCCCGAAGGCGGGGTATAAACGACGTGTACTTTGGACACCATGATTTCTTTTTCCACCAGCAAATCGACGGATGCCACTGAGGAGGCATCAAAGGGCCAGATTCGCCAGGCCAATGAAGCCCTTATATTGGCCGCTGCCGAGCGCGTGTTTGCCGGCGCTGGCTTCGGCGGTGCCACCATGGCGGCGATCGCTGAAGCCTCGGGTTTGCCCAAGGCCAATCTGCACTACTACTTTGGCTCCAAGCAGGAGCTTTACCGTACCGTGCTGGCGCGCACGCTGGAGGATTGGCTGGTGCCTACCAATGGCATTACGCCCAAGGCCGACCCGAAAGCGGCGATTGAGCAATATATCCGAGCCAAAATGGCACTGTCAGCGCAACGGCCGCACGCCTCCAAGGTGTTTGCCAACGAATTACTGCATGGCGCCCCCATGCTGAAAACCCTGCTGGGCACAGAGCTGCGGCAACTGGTAATGGTCAAGGTCGCCGTAATCAACGACTGGATTGGCACCGGGCGCATGGCACCGGTAGACCCGGTACATCTGTTTTTCACCATCTGGGCAGCGACGCAGACCTATGCCGACTTTGACGTTCAGGTGAGCGCGGTGTTGGGCCGCCCCCAGTTGAGCGCGCAAGATTACGCCCGTGCCACCGAGCATGTGGTGTCGCTGATTCTTCGCGGCTGCGGTTTGCTGGATAGCTGATCAACAGAGGAGACATGATGCCAACACAGACAGCCGAGGTGGTCATAGTCGGCGCCGGTATCGCCGGTATTGTTTGCGCATTGGAACTGCTGGAACAGGGGCGCCGGGTGCTCATGCTGGACCGTGATCAGCCGGAAAAATTCGGTGGCCTGGCCCGTGAAAGCATGGGCGGCATGTTTGCCGTGGATACGCCTGAGCAACGCCGTGCCGGGGCGCGGGACAGTGTCGCACTGGCGCTGGCCGACTGGCATTCGTTTGCCGAGTTTTCACCGGATGCGCACTGGCCGCGTCGTTGGGCGCAAGCTTACGTGACACATTGCACGCAGCACATGTACTGGTGGTTGCGCGGTAAGGGAGTGAAGTATTTTCCGGTACCGCACTGGGTTGAACGCGGCCAGTTCACACCGGGCAACTCGGTGCCACGTTTTCATCTGGTGTGGGGCACCGGCGAGAAGCTGGTGACCCTCCTGATTGGGCATTTGCAGCAGTATTTGCAAAGCGGGCGGTTGGTGCTGCGGTTCGACCAGCGCGTGGAGGGGCTGCTGAGCCAGGACGGTCGCGTGGTCGGTTGCCATGGCGTCGGTCAGCGCGACGGCAACCCGTTTGAGGAACGTGCCGACGTGGTGGTGATTGCGGCCGGCGGCATCAACGGCAGCATCGACCGGGTGCGCGCCAACTGGCATGCCGATTGGCAGCCTGTGCCACAAACCATCCTGAACGGCTCGCATCAGTACGCCGATGGCCGCCTGCATGACGCGGCGCAGGCTGCAGGTGCGCAACTGACCCACCTGGACAAGATGTGGAACTACGCCGCTGGTGTGCACCACTATGCGTCGAGCAAACCGCATGCCGGTTTGAGCCTGGTGCCACCAAAATCCGCTTTGTGGCTAAATGCCAAAGGCGAGCGCATCGGGCCGCAACCACTGGTGACTGGCTTTGACACGCGCGATCTGGTGACGCAAATTTGCCGTCAGCCGGGCGGCTACTCCTGGCAAGTGCTCAACCACAAGATTGCCTTGAAGGAACTGGCGGTGTCGGGTTCATCGCACAACCCGAGCATTCGCGACCAAAAGTGGGGTGCCTTTGTGCGTGACCTGCTCTTCGGCAACCGCTGGCTGGTGCGCACACTGGTGGACAACTGCAAGGATGTCTGTGTGGCGCAAAGCCTGCCCGAACTGGTCGACAAAATGAACGCCCTGCAGGGAGACGATGCGGTGCAACTGGCCGCACTGGAGCAGGCGGTATCGCGTTTTGATGCCCAGGTGCGCCTGAAGCCCAAGTTTCGCAACGACGAACAACTGCGTCGCATTGCCTATACCCGGGGCTATTCGGGTGACAAGATTCGGACCTGCGCCAGCCAGCCCATTGTGGATGCCAAGGCAATGCCGCTGATAGCCATTCGTGAATTTGTGATCAGTCGCAAGAGCCTGGGTGGCATCCAGACCGATCTGCAAAGCCGTGCGCTGGACGCAGTCGGGCAGCCCATCCCCGGCTTGTTTGCGATTGGTGAAGCAGCCGGTTTTGGCGGTGGCGGGGTGCATGGCCTGCGCGCATTGGAAGGCACATTCCTGGGCGGCTGTGTGTTGACCGCGCGCGCTGCAGCGGCCTCCATCGCGCGGCGCACCCTGCTGGACATCTGATTCGGAAATTTGAGGAGACAGACATCATGAAAAAAACCGGCGCCTGGCTGGCTCGTTATGCCCTGGAGCAACTTGGAATTCGCTACACCTTTGGCATACCAGGGGTGCAAAACACCGAGCTGTACGACGAGCTCAACAATTCGGAAACAATCACGCCGATGCTGGTCACTCACGAGGGCGGTGGCGCTTTCATGGCCGACGGTTTGAGTCGCCTGTCCGACACCGTCGGCACACTGGCAGTAGTACCGGCCGCCGGACTGACCCACGCCGCCAGCGGCGTTGGCGAAGCGTTTCTGGACGGTGTGCCGATGCTGGTGATTTGCGGCGGAGTGCGCACCGACATTCCCTGGAAGTTCCAATTGCACCAGATGGATCTGCACAAGTTCATGAGCGGCATCACCAAGGCCACTTACCTGATCGAACGCCACGTTGATATTGTTCCGACACTGTTTGAAGCCTATCGGACCGCCACCACCGGCGAGCCGGGACCGGTGTTCATCGAGCTGCCAGCCAACCTGCAATTGTTCCCTGAAGAGGTGGGCGATTTGCCGCTTTGGGTGCCGCCCGCTTTGCCCGCGCCGGCCGACAGTAGCCAAATTGATGCGGCGGTGGTATTGCTAAAAAGTGCCAAACATCCCGGCTTCTTTATCGGTTGGGGTGCGCGCGATTGCCTGGCGGACGTTACCGCGCTGGCGGAGCATGTGCAAGCGCCGGTCTCCACCACGCTGCAGGGTTTCTCGATGTTCCCGGCCAGTCACCCGTTGCACGTGGGTTTTGGCTTTGGCCCGGCAGCGGTACCGGCGGCACGCAACGCGTTTGCCGACTGTGACGTGATGCTGGCCATCGGCACCCGCTTTGGTGAAATTGCGACCGGCAGTTTTGGCGTCACGGTGCCGACCCGGTTGATTCACATCGACATCAATCCGCAGGCGCTGAACGCAAATTACCCGGCGCAGGTGGCCATTGCGGGTGATGCCCGTGTGGTGCTGCCGCAACTGCTGGCGGCCCTGCGCAAAACCATGCCTGCGCAGACTGAGAACACTGCGTTGCAGGGGCGTATTGCTGCTGATAAAGTAGCTTACCGCGAAAGCTGGTACTCACATAACAGCAAGGGGCGGGTCAATCCGGCACGCTTTTTTGACGCACTGCGTGCGGCCAATCCACCCGAGGCCGTGACCGTGGTGGACGACGGCAATCACACTTACCTGACCGCCGAGCTGATGCCCATTCTCAGCGCCAAGTCGGCCATCGTCCCGACCGACTTCAATGCCATGGGCTATTCAGTCCCGGCCGCGATCGGCGCCAAACTGGCGCGACCCGACATGCCGGTGAATTGCATCGTGGGTGACGGTTGTTTTCGCATGACGTGCATGGAAATCGTCACCGCCACGCAGTACCGGCTGGGCGTGGTGTACTACGTTTTTTGCGACGGCGAACTGTCGCAAATTGCCCAGGTGCAGCAGGTTCCGTACAACCGCAAACCGTGTACGGTGTTGGCACCGGTACTACTTGACGGTGTGGCCAGGGCTGTGGGGGCAGCCTATTTCCGGATTGATCGCGACGGTGAACTTGACCAGAGAATCGCTGCCGCTAACGCCGTTGCGAAGACCGGTCAGCCTGTGATCGTCGAAGTCACCATTGATTACAGCAAACACACCGCATTCACCGATGGTGCGATGAAAACCAACTTCCAGCGTTTCACCTTGACCCAGAAAGCACGCGCCGTGAGCCGCGCCCTGTTGCGAAAAGTGACCGGCTAATCGGCGCAATCTCAGGCCAATGCGTCCTGCGGCGCTATCGCCGGGGATGAAATTACCTTTACCAGCGCGTTTGTCAAGTATTCTAAATGCGATAGAATCTCATTTAGAATCTGACCACCCGGTCATTTTCGTCACTTTTCAAGGCTGGTTTCATGCTTTTGTCTCAACTCCCGAAAGGGTCGCACGCTTTGGTTGAACGTGTGGTATCTGGTTCTGCAGAGGTCGGTGCTGCCACTTTGCGCCGCCTGGGTGAGTTGGGTTTTATTGCGGGTGAGCCGGTTCGAATGCTGAGGCGCGGCCCCGGCGGCCGTGAGCCGCTGGCCGTGCAGGTGGGCGAAACGCTGTTTGCACTGCGCCTGCTGGAAGCGCAGTGCATTGAAGTTCAATGTCTTGAAGCTTGCGCCGTTTGAAGCTCTCATGTCCAACACCGCGGCAGCCCGTCTTTTCGTCGACATCAGAAGCATTGCGCTGGTAGGAAACCCCAATTGCGGCAAAACCGCATTGTTCAATCTGCTGACCGGTGCGCGCCAGAAGGTTGCCAATTACGCGGGCGTCACCGTTGAGCGCAAGGTCGGTATGGCGCGTCTGCGCAATGGTCAGATGGTGTCGGTGGTCGATTTGCCGGGCGCTTATAGTTTGACTCCGGCCACGCCGGATGAACAGGTCATGCTGGAGGTGCTGCAGGGCCGGCGTGCCGGAGAAGATGCGCCCGATCTGATTGTGGCGGTGGTGGATGCGACCAATTTGCGCATGAACCTGCGGCTGGTGCTGGAGCTGAAGAAGCTCGGCCGCCCGATGATGGTCGCACTCAACATGGCCGACGTGGCACGCTCGCAGGGCCTGGACAT
>JANXLW010000092.1 GCA_025354965.1 Betaproteobacteria bacterium | reverse complement strand
TGGCAGCGAGGCGGAAGCGCCATCGGGGCCGTTCGGTTTGATCGTGCTTTGCGTGTTCGACACGCTGGCCAGGACGCCAAAACCGTCCAGATAACTGCTCAGCAGTGCGCCTTCAAACGATGCGCTCAACTCGGTTCCTTTGACCACGCCGCCTTCGCCGTTGGTCGGAATGTTCAGCACGCCGATATTGCAGTTGGTTTGATTGGCCAGGCAGATTGGAGTCTTGTTGCCCGGGTTGGGGAAACCCGTGAAGTCGTACAAGGATTGCTGGTTGTAGATGTAGTTCTTCAGGTTCTTGTAGAAAACAGCGCCGGCGACGTAGCTTCGCTTGCCGAAATATTTCTCCGCCGACAGGTCAAGCGCATCGGCGCGCCAGGGTTGCAGTGCCGGGTTGCCGCCGCTGCCACTCCAGGTCAAGGGGTCGGTTCCGATGACGCCGCTGATGCCGGCCTTCAAGTCCTCCAGGCGCGGACGCGCCACGGTCTGCGCTGCGCCAAAGCGCAGGTAGGTGTCCTTGCTGTATTGATGCAGGTCGAAGTTCAGGTTCAGGCTTGGTAACACGTCGGTGTAGGTCGCGCCGCCGACCAGACTGGCGCTCAGTTCGTTGTTCGCGGTGCCAGTGGCGTGCTGATCGGTGTGCACCGCCTGCAGTCCCAGGTTGCCGCGAATCGGGACGTTACCCAAGGCGGTGTCGATGCCCAGTTTTGCAAAGCCGGTTGTGATTTTCTCGCTGATTGTGTAGTTGCGCCTCCATGCCGAAGCCTGGACAGCATCCCGCACCGGGGCGCCCATGTACTTGGTCAGTGCACCCTGAATGTCGTACGCGAGCACGGCCGGTATGCCGCTGAAGGCAATCGAGGTGGGCGATCTGATCAGATCGGAGGACAAAGCAGCGGAATCGGCGCCGTCCTTCAGGTAGTAGGCCTGGTCGTAGTCCTGGCGATCCTTGGTCCGGTGCGAATAGTTCAGGCCGGCTTCGATCTCGCTGAAGATGCCCGACAGGTCATGCTTGCCCGAGAACTTGAACGAAGACATTTGGTCCTTCACGGTCGGTTGCCGTTCGAAAGCGTTTTGTCCCCACGACGCCGGGTCGCTGAGTTTGATGATGCTTGAGTCGGCGTAATCCAGGCCAGAAGTGAACACCGGCAAGCCCTGACTGCTCGCCGGGATGCTGAACTTGAAGTTGTCGGTCACGCTGGCAAATGCGCCTAGGCCAGCGTACATCTCCAGCGTGCGTTCCTTGCGGTCGGCACGCGAGTAGCTCAGGTCAGCGTCGAACTTCCACTTGTCCAGGTTGAACTTGTTGTTCCACCCGATCGCTGACAGCGTATCCTGGCGTGTGTTCAGGTTGCTCTGCTCTACCGGGTACACGCCGTTGAAGGTGCCACCTGTCACCAAACGCGTGCTGGTCCCGGGGAAGGTCCCGATGACCGGATCAGAGATGTTGGTGCCGTCCCACGAAGGCGCGTTGCTCCAAAGCAGGCCGCGCGCCGTGGTGGTCTGGTCGAACTTGGAGTAGTAGAGGTCAAGCATCGAGTGGAAGTCCTTGCTCGGCTTGAATTCGAGCGTGGCCATGAATCCGTCGCGCACCTGCTTGCTCGATGTGGCCTGAAATTCAGCACCCTGGATCATGGTGACATCGCAGGTGTTCGGGCCCAGGCCGTTGCAGGTGGGGTCGTTCCAGCTGGAATTGTCCCAGCCCCAGGAGCCGTAATGCTTCTCCTGCATGGGCGAGTCCAGATGGGCAAAGCCGACGGCCACGCCGATGGTCTTGTTGGCGAACTGGTCCACGTAGGAAATGCTGAAGCGTTGCCCCTTGTCGGACGAGTCTGCGTTAAGTGGGCCATTGCCATTCTTCTCGCCGCGCAGATTGACCGAAATGCTGCGCTCCTTCAGGTCCAGAGGCCGCAGGGTTTGCAAGTTGACCGTGCCTGACACGCCTTGTGCACTGAGCGTGGCGTCGGGCGTCTTGTAAACAGTCACTCCATTGATAAGTTCTGACGGATACTGGTCGTATTCGACGCCACGGTTCAGCCCGGTGCTGACGAGCTCTCGCCCGTTCATCAGGGTCACGGCAAAGTCGTCCGACATGCCGCGGATCGATATCACCTGGGCCCGACCGGCGACGCGCTGCGCCGACAGACCTGGCAGCCGTGCGATCGAATCGGCAATGCTCACGTCCGGCAGTTTGCCGATGTCCTCGGCGGTGATGGCTTCGACGATGGAATCGGAATTGCGTTTCACGGCAATCGAGTTTTCAATACTGGCGCGGATACCCGTCACCACCACGGTGTTCAGGTTGGCGGCCTCCTGCGCAAAGGCAGAGCTCATGAGGGCAAGCGCCACGGCGGAGGCGATGGGGGTGCGATTGAGTTTCATATCTTCCTTTTCAAAAAAATTCCAAAAATGGGCCCGCAGGCGAGTGCAGCCCGTGATTACCGATAAAAACAGTCCTCTTGAAGTCATACCAATAGATGCAGAGGATGAAAAACTTGTCTAAACGTTACAAATAACTTGCATACCACTTTGTAGATTTTAAGATGCCACTATGCTACCAATTAAACTCAATTACAAGGCGGTTTCAGGAAAAAGAGGTGCGGACTTACCCTAATTTGTTCGCGTCACCTTGGCCAGATGGCGGGGTTGATCGGGGTTCATGCCGCGCGCTCGCGCCAGGGCTTCGACCATGGGGTAAAAGCTTTGAATCACTGAAATTGGGTCCAGCTCGATCGAGTCGGCGTCGGTGATGGGCAAGTTCGCCCCCGACGTGCCAAGCGGCGCAGCCAGCAAAACCTCGGCGCCGCGGCCACGCATTTCTTTGGCCAGGGCAAGCAGCCCGGTCTGCGCCGGACCGCGCGGAGCAAACACCAACAGGGGATAGCCGTGGTCGATCAGCGCCATCGGGCCGTGCTTGACTTCGGCGCCGGAGAAGGCCTCAGCCTGTATGCCGCAGGTTTCCTTGAACTTGAGTGCCGCTTCCATCGCCACCGGCAGACCGGTGCCGCGGCCGATCACAAACAAGCGGTCCACGTTGCGCAACTTGGCCACTGCCGCCGACCAGTCGGCATTGGCTGCGCGCGACAACGTGCCGGGCAGGGCCGACAGGGCGGCGTGCAGCGCCAGATCCTGTTGCCAGGCGGCGACCACGCGCGCGCCAGCCACCAGTTGGGTGACAAAGCTCTTGGTCGCAGCCACACTGGTCTCGGCGCCGGCATGCAGGGGAAAGACCCACTGCGACGCCAGCGCCAGGGGCGAATTCGGGTCGTTCACAAAGGCCGCCGTGCAGGCGCCGCCCTGGGTGAAGTAGCGCATGGGCGCGACCAGATCGGGGCTTTGCCCGGATTGGGAAAACGCCATCGAGACCAGGCCTGCGCACTGGATTTGGGACTGATACAGCGTCACCAGCGACATCGGCAACGAGGTCACCAGGCGCCCCAGCCGCGCCATGATGAGGTAGGCCATGAAGTGCGCAGCGTGGTCAGAGCTGCCACGCGCCACGGTCAGAAGCGCGCTGGGATTGCGCTCGCGCAGGAACGCTCCGAAATCGTTGTATTTTCGGTCGTCATGCGCCAGCTGTGTGGCCACTGCAGCGCTCGCCTCGCGCGCCTCAGTCAGCATGTGTGTGTTCAATCGAACTTCCTTCAAGCAAGACATCCGTCAGTTTCAGATCGCGGTCCAGCAGCACGGCGTCGGCCCAGGCGCCCAGGCTCAAACGCCCCCGATCGGTAACGCCAAGGTAGTCGGCGGCAAAGGTCGAGACGCGGCGCGACGCATCGGTCAAGCTCAGGCCCACGCCATCGACCAGATTGCGCAGGGCCTGGTCCATGGTGAGTGTGGAGCCGGCCAGCGTGCCGTCGGCCAGGCGCACTCCGCCTAAGCATTTGGTGACGTTGTGACTCCCAAGCCGGTACTCGCCGTCGGGCATGCCGGCGGCGGAGGTGGAGTCGGTCACGCAGTACAGGCCGGGAATGGCGCGCAGCGCGACCCGAATGGCGCCGGGATGCACGTGAATCAGGTCGGGAATGATTTCTGCGCAGTTGGCGTGCGCCAGGGCGGCACCAACCATTCCGGGTGTGCGGTGGTGCAGTCCGGTCATGGCGTTGAACAGATGGGTGAAGCTGCTCGCGCCTTTGGCCAACGCCTGTTTTCCGTCTTCGTAGCTGCCCGATGAGTGGCCGATTTGCACCTTGAAGCCGGCCACGCAAAGCGACTCGATGACGTCCATGTTGCCCAGCACTTCGGGCGCGAGCGTGATCAACCGGATCGGAAACAGGGCGTGCCAGCGCTGCAATTCGCTCACCTCCATCGGGCGCGTGAAGTCGGGCTGGGCGCCCAGTTTTTTCTGGCTGATGTAGGGGCCTTCGAGGTGCACGCCCAGCACCCGGGCGCCGGCTGAACTGCGCTGCATGCTGATGGCATGCATGGCGGCGAAAGCCTGGTCCAGATCGGCCATGGGGGCGGTCATGGTGGTGGCGAGCATAGCCGTCGTGCCATGGCTGGCGTGCAACTCGGCCACACGCGCCAGAGCTTCGCCGCCCTCCATGATGTCGTGGCCGCCGCCACCGTGCACGTGCAGGTCGATGAATCCCGGCAGCACGATCGGCTCGGGGCGGTCGCGCACTTCGCGTTCGTCAACGAGCTCACCCTGCACCCGTGCGATGCGGCCGTCTTTGCCAAGCTCCATTAGCCCCCGCACGAAACCCCTGGGCGTGAGAATATGGCCGGTAATCGCCTTCATCCGTCGCGCCTCATTTCGGCGACAAAGTCGTAGTAGTCGCTGCGGCAATAGGAGTGAGTGAGCTCCACCGCCTGCCCCGACTCCAGGTAGCCGACGCGGGTGATGAACAGCACCGCCTGCCGGTCCGGTATGCCCAGCTGCTCCGCCAGCCGGGGCTGCGCATTGAGTGCGCGGATATGCTGCAAGGCGCGCACGGGCGCCTGCTGGCTGCGCGTCAGGTACTCGTAAAGCGAGCCTTCAACCTCCAGCGGATGGGGTAATACATGCTGCGGCAGGACGCTCACCTCCAGCGCCATCACCACGTCGTCGGCCAGGCGCAGGCGCTCCAGGCGCGCCACTTTTTCGCCGGACGACAAGCCCAGACTCATTTGTTCGTCAATCTTGGCGACCACGATGTCGCGATGCAGCCAGCGCGAAGAGGGCGTGTAGCCGCGCCGGCGCAGTTCCTCGGAGAAGCTGCTCAGGTGTGACAGCGGCTGTTCAAAGCGGGGGGCAATGTAATTGCCAGAACCCCGCCGGCGAATGATCAGCCCCTGTTCGACCAACTGGTCGATGGCCGAGCGCGCGGTGACACGCGAAACGTCCAGGGACTCGGCCAGCAAGCGTTCCGAAGGCAACGCGTCGGCGGGCTTGTAGCGACCGTCCCGAATGCTCTGGCCCAGCTTGCGGGCAAGCTGCATGTACAGCGGTGAACTGTCGCGCGGATCGGGTTTGAATTCAAAGACATCGCCCTGGCTCATACGCTCTTTCCAAAGAAGTTGGGGTTGGCCGCCCGGTCCGTTAGTTACACCGGATTGTCGTCGCAAGTATAGCGGACCAATTAAATACCAATATTGGGATTTACCATGCCAAAGTGGCGTGACATGGCTTTTAAGAGCCACCCAGTGAAACATGCGCCTGCAATTGGTCCCAAGGTGCAGACAGCTTTAATGCTACCGACGCTGCGCATGGGTCACTCAACACTTTCACCGCTTGCGCCCATTCAAGCAGGGTGATGTTGTGGCGTGTGTGCCGCAAGTAGGTGTAAACACTGATATAAGCATAAAGTTTTCTTAATAGAATTATTATTAGATAATTATTTCAATTTGGAAAATAATCATCAATATATTTTTCTAATTGAGTCTATGCGTGAATTTCTTGACCCCACTGATCGCCGTTTGACCAAGCTGCTTTCGAGCGACGGACAGAATAGTGTGAATGAGCTGGCAGACAAATTGCGGGTCAGTCCGCCAACGGTCAGGTCTCGCTTGAGGGCTCTGATAGAAAAGAATGTTCTCAAGATCGTCGGGCTGCTGAACTTGTCGGAGCGACCCGAGCTCATTGCCGCCATTGTGGGTATCAATGCCAATTCGCAAGGTCTCCTTGACGATCTTGTCAAAAAGATTGCTGATCTGCCATTTGTAACTTCCGTCAGCATTGTTACCGGTCGGTTTGATCTCATCGTTGAGGTACTGGTCGCGGGAGAGGTTCAGGACCTGTACCGTTTTACAAGCGAGCTTCTTCCCCGCGTTGCCGAGCCCGGGGTTATTGCCCGCAGCGAAACGTTCGTCGTTATGAAGTCACACGACAAATGGGTCAATCTGCCCCGTGGTTGCTGGGAGGAAAGTGTCGAAGGCGGCAATGACGCTGGGATTGCTACGCAAAAAAAAGGATGATCGGTTCTTGACGGGTTTCTATCTTGGAAGATGGTCTTCCACGGAGATTATTTGAGGAGATGTAAATGAAAAGTTGAATGTTTTACCGGCAATACTGCTTTCCTGCTTGGGCTACTTGGGTTTCGCCAACCTCGCCCATGCGTCCACCCTCGACGATATTCAAAAGCGCGGCGAGTTACGGATTGCTGTTCAAACGCAAGGCCCTCCGTTTTCAATGATCGACAAGAACGGAGCTCGCACAGGAAGTTCAGTGGAACTTGCTAAATTGATGGCTCAGGAGATGGGCGTCAAGGTGGTCTTTCTTGATCTTGACTGGGACGGGCTTTTGCCAGCCCTCATTTCCGGCAAAGCGGATTTACTCGCAGCTGATATGACGCCTACCCTGGCGCGCGCAACAAAGGTCGCATTCACCAAACCGTTTATGTACGTCGGACCTGTGGCCCGGCCAAAGAAGGAACCAAGTTCAATTCCACAAACGCCTGTAAAGCGCCGGGTGCAAGGATCGCGGTTCTATTCGGT
>JANXLW010000068.1 GCA_025354965.1 Betaproteobacteria bacterium | reverse complement strand
GCGCAAACGTGTGGGTCAGCCCCAAGATCTGGATGCCTTGTTAGTGATGCTGTGTAGCGACCAGAGCCACTTTATCAATGGAGCCATCATTTCTGCCGACGACGGTTTCGGCGCATAACTGAACCATGCTGACTGGCATCGTAGCTGGCCTGGCCGCCGGCGCGTTGTGGGGCCTGGTTTTTGTGGTGCCCCGCATCACGCCGGGGCTGTCGGCCACCGATGTGACGGCAGGGCGTTTTGTCAGTTTTGGCGCGGTGTCGGCCCTGGCTCTGTTGATCACCTTCAAAAGTCGCCGCCTTCCAGACCTCAAGCAAGGGCTGTCGGCGCTGGGCATGAGCGTGCTGGGCTACACCGGTTATTACCTGGTGCTGGCGCTTTCCATTGGGGATGCGGGCACCGAGGTGCCTACGCTCATCATCGGCACCATTCCGCTGTGGATGATGTTGTTGGGCAAGCCGCAGGGCTTGCGCTGGCCTGCGCTGGTGCCCGGAATTTTACTGACAGCGCTGGGGCTGGCGCTGATGACCCAGGCAAGCTGGCAGGCTGCAGCGGTCTTGAATGGCGCAGCCCTGTTTTGGAATGGCGTTGGCCTGGCCTTTGTGGCCATGGTGAGCTGGACTGCCTTTGGTTTGCTGAATGCTGCCTGGCTGAAGGCGCATCCTGAGGTGTCGGCCACAGACTGGGCCAACTGGCTCGGCATTGCCACCGGCCTTGGGGCCTTGTTGCTGTGGATTTTTGCCGGTACACCGTTAAAAACCCTGAAAGTCCTTGACAATAAAGCGTGGTTAGCTATTGTTTGTATAACAACTGGGGTTGCGTCGGCCTGGTTATCGACCATCTTATGGAACGTCGCCAGCCAGCGTCTGAGCGCCAGCCTGTGCGGACAGCTGATTGTGAGCGAGACGATTTTTGCGCTGCTTTATTCGTTCGCCTGGGACGGTCAATGGCCTGGTGCCCTGCAAGTTTTGGCCATTTTGTTGTTTGTATTGGGTATCTGGTTCAGCGTGCGTGCGCACCGATAAAATCGGATCATGAAATTTGACATCCCTGAAAAGAAAAAGCTGGTGTACGAGATGCTGATCCCTATTCGCTGGGGTGATATGGACGCCATGGGCCACCTCAATAACGCCAGTTATTTCCGGTATTTCGAGACGGGCCGGATCGACTGGTTCAATGCCTTGCATGGCATCCGGCAAAGTGATGAAGAGGGCATCTTGATCATCAACGCTTTTTGCACTTTTCACCGGCAGATCGAGTACCCCGGCAATGTGCGCCTGAAGCTCTACGCCAGTGACCCAGGGCGCAGCAGTTTTGAAACATGGGTCACTCTGGAGCGCGAAGAGTCGCCTGGCAACGTCCTTGCCAGCGGTGGCGCCACAACCGTGTGGAGCAACTTCAAGGCGCAGAAGTCGGCGCCTTTGCCCGACTGGCTGAGAAAAGTAGTTTCCTGAAAATAAAAATCCTCGCCCGTGGGGCGGGGATTTATATTGGCGTCCCGGTTCATGCCTTTTTGGGTGCCCGTCCCATCCAATAAAACTCGGGGTTGGGCATCATGTTGCTGAAACTGGCCATACGGTTGGACAGACCGAAAAAGGCAGTGATGGCTGCAATGTCCCAGATGTCTTCATCGTCAAAGCCGTGGGCATGCAGCGGCTCAAAGTCGGCGTCGTTCACGTCATCAGAATGGCGGCAGACCTTCATCGCGAAGTCGAGCATGGCCCGTTGGCGAGGCGTGATGTCGGCTTTGCGGTAGTTCACGGCCACCTGATCGGCTACCAGCGGCTTTTTCTCGTAAATACGCAGTAGCGCACCGTGCGCGACGACGCAGTAGAGGCAACTGTTGGCGGCGCTGGTGACGGTGACGATCATCTCGCGGTCGCCCTTGCTAAGGTTGCTGGTGCGGCCCACCGATTCGGGCGCCATCAGCGCATCGTGATACGCAAAAAAGGCCCGCCACTCTGCCGGGCGGCGGGCGAAGGCGAGGAATACGTTGGGCACAAAGCC
>JANXLW010000404.1 GCA_025354965.1 Betaproteobacteria bacterium | reverse complement strand
TGCTACCAGCAACGATTCTGCGGTGTTGCAGGTGCCCAAGCGCTGGGTTTTGGAGTTGTCCACTATCTTCAAAGCTTTGGCGAAATCGGCGTCCTCGTCCACATACACGTGGCAATTGCCATCCAGATGCTTGATGACAGGCACCTTCGCGTCGCGACTGATGCGCTCGATCAAACCCTTTCCGCCGCGTGGAATGATGACATCCACGTACTGCGGCATGGCGATGAGCTGGCCTACCACTTCACGGTCGGTGGTTTGTACCAGCTGCACGCCGTCGAGCGGCAAACCGCTGGCCTGCAAGGCTTGCTGCACCAGCCGCGCCAGCGCTTTGTTGGATTCAATCGCCTCCGAACCACCGCGCAAAATGCAGGCGTTACCGCTCTTGATCGACAAACTGGCGGCCTCGATCGTGACATTCGGGCGACTCTCGAAAATCATGCCAAAAACGCCAATCGGCACCCGCATTTGACCGACCCGAATACCGCTGGGTTGCTGCTTCATGCCGACGATTTCACCGATCACATCCGGCATCGCGGCCAGCTGCTCACAACCCTGGGCGCAGGTGTCGATGACTTCGGGTGTCAGTTTGAGGCGGTCCACCATGGGCGCTGCCAGGCCTGCCGCCAGGGCACGTTCAATGTCTTTGGCATTGTCGATTTGCAAGGCCGACAGATTGCCACGCAGCAATCGGGCAAGCTCGCGCAAAGCGATGTTCCTGGCTGCCGTCGGCGCTTTGGCCATCAGGACTGAAGCCGCCTTTGCCCTGGAACCAAGGGACTGGGTGTAGTCGACGATGTTGAGCGCGTTCATTGTGTTTTGTCATTCGTGCTGATATTTTGGCGAGCCAAATCAGCACAGGCTGGCATCTCGGATGACTCTTTGTTCGGTGGGGATTAGTCGCATGGCGTCATTTTGGCAGATACCCGGACCTTATAAACACAGAACTCCAGCACCGGGTTCTTTTTCATCATTCGGGTCGTCACGGACGAAAGGTGGTGGTACGCATGCCGGGCCAAGTTGGTAGCTGACAGTGGCCAAGGCGCACAGCGGGAGCAGTCTTTCATGCAAGGCTGTTTTGCGCCGGCCGATGACTCTGGGGCAGATGGCTGCGCGAATGTCCCCCGGCCTTGGGCCTCCTCCTCTATTTCGCGGCTCCCTCCACCCCAGTGTCGTCTCCAGCAAATACCCAACGCTTGCCCATAGCGCTTGCTGATGCAGGACGGTGTGGCATTCAGCGCAGCGGCATCAAGGAGGAGCCCAAAGGGCGGGGGACAGCCGCGGAGCTGAGTGCCACGCCGTCCTGTGTCCAGACAGGAAAGCTCAATAGTGCGCAGCAGGTCTGAAATCTGGTTTAGGAATCACTGCGGCCAGCCTGAAACCGTCGTTCGCACCGCTGTCCCAATGGCGCCCAGATCGGATCAAGCAGCAATGCAAGGCGGGAGTGGAACGGGTGTGGGGGCGAATTCAAAAAGCGAAGCGCATGAGCCGTCGGCATCCGCCCCAGCCCCGCCGACCCCAACCCAAATCAAGGTGAAGCTGTCCTTGGGTTTGAAGGTGCGGCAACTGGCCTGGCCTTGCCGCTACACAATGCGCACAGTTGCATGGCCAGCCGGTGCAAGGCCTGCCAGCCATCCAGTGGCCAATCGGGCTGCTTCAGGCCTTTGACGATGCCATCCACCTGGTGCGCCGCCTGCAGCAATTCAGCCAGGCTCACGTCACTCAGACGCGGCAACACGCGTTCAAACAAGCGCTCTTTGACACCCCATACGCGCTGCTCGCGCAAGGCCAAGGGCGGCGGGCGGCCCAAGCCGATGGCGTCTTTTACCCGTTTGAGTGCCCGAATGTCTTCGCTCAAGGTGTAGTGCACCAGCACTTCGGCCTCACCCTCTGCCTGCAAGCCGTCGAGCATACGTTGCACGCGGCTGGTCTGGCCGGCCAGAACCGCCTCCGACAGCTTGAACACATCGTAGCGCGCCACGTTCAGCACCGCGCTTTCGATCTGGTCAAAGCTCAGCTCGCCGGGTGCGAACAAGAGCGCGAGTTTCTGGATTTCCTGATGCGCGGCGAGCAGATTGCCCTCCACCCGGTCAGCGAAAAACTGCAGGGCACGCTGCCCCTGTTCGCCAGCAGCCACGCGTTGGCCCTGGACCGAGAGCCGCTCGGCAATCCATTGTGGCAATGCATTGCGCTCCACCGGGTCGACCTGCAGCGTGACGCCAAAACTCTCCAGCGCAGCAAACCAGGCGCCGCCTTTGGTCAGTTTGTCGAGCCGTGGCAACATGATGAGCGTGAGCGTTGAGTCGTTGCCGCGCGATTGCTCGGCCAGCTGTTGCAGCGCGCTACTGCCTTCCTTGCCGGGCTTGCCGGAAGGAATTCGCAACTCAATGATCTGCTTGTCGGCAAACAGGCTCAACGACCCGCCCGCCGCCAATACTTCGCTCCAGTCAAAATGTGCCCCGGAGACAGTATGTGAGCTGCGCTCGGCAAACCCCTGGGTTTTGGCGGCAGCGCGAATGGCATCCACCGCCTCCTGAATCAGCAGGGGCTCGTCGCCATGCAGCGTATAGAGGCCTTTCAGGCCGTGCTGCAAATGAGCTGCGAGTCGATTGACGGCGAGTTGCATGGCAAATCAGTTAAAGACAGGGCAGCAGAGCAGCCAACATCTGCCGATCAGTTGGAGACCGGGCTTGTTCACTTGGTGCAAGCGCCAGCGGTTCCACGACTTTTCACAGTTGCACCGTTGCCAGACGGCGGTGCAGCTGCCGCACGATGTCGGTCTGCATATCGCGATAGAGCAAAGCCTCCTCGGCTTCCTTGGCCAACACCGCGGACTCACTGAAGCTGATATCGCGCTGCTGAACTATTTCGGCATCTGCCATCAACTCCTGACCCGGTGGCGTGCGAACTCTGAATTTCAGCCGGATGCGTAGCTGAAACTCCCGCACCTGACCCGAACTATTGACCGCCACCACGGTTTTCTCACGCCGCTCATGAAGTATGTCGAGTACGACCTGCGCTTGCGTCAGTGGGGCGCCAGACGCCAGTACCTTCACCGCAGCGCCGAATGAACGGCGTAGCTCGATGGCCAGAGGGCCACCCGGACTGGGCTCGATGGCAAGGCTCGAAAAAGCAAAGTCCTGACTGCCGCGCAATTTGAAGCCGCAACCCTCCACTAGCAGGCTTGCCAAAGCAGCCTGACCGACTTGCCAGAGGGCGACGCGGCGTTTCATGTTTTGTCTGCTTTAGAACACCACATTGACCAGACGCCCCGACACAATAACAACTTTCTTGATGGCCGCGCCATTGGCCAGCTTTTGGAAAATCTCGCTGCCTATTGCAATGCGTTCTATCTCTTGCCGGGAAGCCGTGGCAGGAACAGTGATCGCACCCCGGAGTTTGCCGTTGATCTGCAGCATGAGCTCAATTTCGTCCTGCAACAAGGCCGAGTCATCGGCCTTGGGCCAAGGTGCGTCTAGCAAATCACCGTACTGATCTGCGTAACCCAGCTCTGCCCACAGAGCGTGCGTGAGGTGCGGTGTGGCCGGATAGATAGATCGCAGCAACATGCCGAAACCTTCCCGCGCTGCCGCGCGACTGCCGCTTGAGCCGTCGTCGTGAAAGTCCTCCAGAGCGTTAAGCATTTTCATCGCACCCGAAACCACGGTGTTGTACTGCATGCGCTGGTAGTCGTAATCGATCTGTTTGAACACCGTGTGGATTTCCCGTCGCAGTGCCTTGGCCTCCTTGCTGAATTCAGGTTGGGTCGACTTCTTGTCCTTGCCAGAAGTCGCGCTTTGCACAGCAGACAGCTTGACACCATAACTCCAAAGCCGACGCAAAAAACGGTACGAACCTTCCACCCCTGCATCATTCCACTCCAGCGTGGCTTCTGGCGGGGCGGTAAACATGGTGTACAGGCGCGCTGTGTCGGCACCGTACTTTTCGATCAGCTTCTGCGGATCGACACCGTTGTTTTTGCTCTTGCTCATGGTACCAACACCCTCGTAGGTGATGAACGTGCCGGCCGGCAACTGACCTTTGGCCTCTTTGAGTTTGGCCCCGGTGACCTTGCCGGTGGCGTCCTGGATGTCCTGCACTTCGTGCGGCCAGAAATACTCAATGCCGCCCTTGTCTGTTTTGCGCGAGTAAATGTGGTTGAGCACCATGCCCTGGGTCAACAGCTTGATGAAGGGCTCGTCGACCTTGACCAGCCCCAGATCGCGCATGACCTTGGTCCAAAAGCGCGCGTACAGCAAGTGCAATATGGCATGCTCGATGCCCCCGATGTACTGGTCCATCGGCATCCAGTAATCGGCACCCTGCGCCACCATCTTGTCTGCGTTGCCAGGGTCGCAATAGCGCATGTAGTACCAGCTGGAGTCGACGAAAGTGTCCATGGTGTCGGTCTCGCGCCGTGCTGCGACGCCACACACCGGGCACACCACGCCGGCATGAAAGCCCGCGTGCTTGTGCAACGGGTTGCCAGAGCCGTCAGGCACGCAGTCCTGTGGCAGCACAACCGGCAAATCCTTCTCGGGCACCGGCACCGCACCATGCGCAGGGCAGTGGATGATGGGACTGGGCGTGCCCCAATAGCGCTGACGGCTGACGCCCCAGTC
>JANXLW010000403.1 GCA_025354965.1 Betaproteobacteria bacterium | reverse complement strand
TCTGGTTTTTCTGATGGCAGCCGTTGTTTTGGTGCCAGGCTTTTATTTGATGGGATTGGTCTGGGCCCGCGTTGGTGGCAATGTCGCCAATTTGCTGGTGACTGCGCTTGCCGTCCGCAGGCACTGCGCAATGCCTTTGCGTTCAGTTGCCCGGGCTGTTATTCGGCCGCTATTTTGTGGCATCACAATGTACTTTACGGTTGCGATGGTGGCGGGGCATGTCCAAGGGGAAAGTGCCCGTTTGTTCGCAGGCGTTCTGTGCGGCGTGGGCGTCTTTGCGTTTTTGACGACCGTGAGCTGGTACGCCACTGGGAAACCGCAGGGGCTGGAGTCTACGTTGATCGACGCTGCAAAAAGGCGAATGAATAGGTGACGCGCTGTGTGCGCCCATTAAATTTTGACCTACCCTGCCGATCCAATATTGACCCAGGACGGATAGCTGCCAATTGAAGCGGCAATAGTGGATATGGGTCCCAATGCCCAGTTTTTGACTACCGCCCCAGGCTCTGGTTTTTGTTTGCAGAATCTGCACGGTGAAAGGAGCGCACGGCGCAGCCCGTAGCGGATTTCCCCGCGCGCGGCCCGCTCAGAACGGCTTGTCTAGTGACGCTGCCTTAGCCTTCTTTCGCGACTGCTCGCGCTCCTTGATGCGCAACTTGGCCGCCACCCTATTCTGGTTATACCCATGCGAGTTGTTGCCCGTCTCCACGATGTGGCAGTGATGGGTCAGTCGGTCCAGAAGCGCCGTGGTCACTCTGGCACGGGGGGAAAACGCTGGGCCACTCCGAGAAGCTCAGGTTGGTGGTGATCGCCACGCTGGTGTGCTCATACGTAAGCGTCTAGCCGTCCCGTCTTGACAGCCACACCGATCATCGGCCGTTGATCTCGTCGATGACTACGCCGTTGTCGCAATACCGGTCGATGGCGCGATCCAGCCGCTTGAGCAAGGCCTTCAGCGTTTCCCCATTACCGCGAACGAGCATGGCCAGGGCGTTATGGCCGTCTGCGGCGGTCACGGCGCACCCAATCCCATGAACGCGGCCGACCGTTTTTTCTCCGTCTTCGTCGATCAGGATTTCGATGTTCTTCATGGTTGAGAGGCCTCCCAAAACCGGACAGATTACTTGCTACCAAAACGGACAAATCATGTGTTCTTTACAAGCGTGGCGTGGTCAAACGTCGCGTGGTGGGCAAGTGATATCATCGCTGCTCTGCTCGCAGATGCCTGCCAGGGCATCCAGCGTACTTCGGTGAAATGGTGTGGATTTTGATGATGCTGGAGCAATGGCTGAGGGGAACGGCACCTTCTTACAAACTGAGCTGACCCATCTGCCATGAAACTGCCCGCCATTACGTCCTTGACCACGCGACTGAGAACATTGATTGAAACCAACCATGGCAGCACGCGTGGATGGGTTCGGGCCATGCTGGCGCAAACTGACTATGTGCTGGGTCGGATCGAAGACCATACACATCCCACAGCCAAGCAGATAGACAGGCTGGTTTTTGTGTGCCTGGGCAATATCAACCGCAGTGCGTTTGCCGAGCAGGTGGCGCGGGCGATGGGTGCCAACACTTGCTCAATCGGCTTGTCAACCGCCACCGGCGCACCGGCATTTCAGAAGGCAATAGAAACGGCACCCCGGTTTGCGCTTGATCTATCAGGACACCGGGCCACCGACATATCGGACTATAGTTTTCGTCCCACCGATCTGTTGCTGGCCATGGAGATTCGCCATGCCAAACAACTGGTAGCAGCAGGCATACCAAAACGATCAATCGCTTTGCTGGGGCACTGGGCCTCGCCGCACCGCATCCACCTGCACGACCCACACACCCTGTCTGACGCGTATTTCAAAACCTGCTTCACGCTAATCTACGCTGCGGTTCAGGGCCTGACCGGTGAAATGCGCTCCAACCAAAGCCCCTGCATGCCGCAATGAATGTTTTTCTAACTTTTGATATTGAAGTTTGGTGCAATGGTTGGGACGATCTGGATCGGGCATTTCCCGGCAGTTTTGAGCGTTACATCTTTGGCCATTCCACCCACGGCGACTATGCCCTGCCCAAGACACTGGCCATTCTGAACCAGCATGGGCTCAAAGGGGTTTTCTTTGTCGAACCTTTGTTTGCCACCCGCTTTGGCGCGAAGCACCTCGAAATCATCGTTCAATTGATTCGCGGTGCGGGGCACGAAATACAGTTGCATCTACATCCGGAATGGACCGATGAGGCTATAGAACCCATCATCGAGAACTGCGCAACCAAGCGGCAGCACTTGAGCTATTACACGCTGGATGAACAGACTTCGCTGATTGCCCATGGCCGCAAGATGCTGGAGGCGGCTGGTAGTGGCACTATCAGTGCCTTCCGATCGGGCAACTATGCCGCCAATCGCGACACCTTTGAAGCATTGCGCCGCAATTCAATACTGTTGGACACCAGCCTGAATCGTTGTTACGACGTTAGTGCACCAGACCTGCGTAGGGAGCATGATTTCAACACCCCCTTCGTTGT
This sequence comes from Betaproteobacteria bacterium, assembly GCA_025354965.1. Classification (GTDB taxonomy): domain Bacteria; phylum Pseudomonadota; class Gammaproteobacteria; order Burkholderiales; family Burkholderiaceae_C; genus Rhodoferax. Next base: position 5,401 of record JANXLW010000403.1, on the reverse strand, counting down.
GCAAGGAGTGGCCACATTTCCGGTGACGATACTGAAAGACGGTTTCAGGAATGACAGGCCTGCACAGGTGGGCGCTTGCGCCTTCAGCGAAATGCGTGACGGGTTGCTGAGCGCGCAGGCTGCTGGCGCGCAAAACTTCGTGATTGTTTCGCACAACTTCGAAATGCTCAAGCCTGGATCGTCGGCGCCGGACTGGATCGTGGTGAAGCGGTTCGATCGCTTGTGCGCTTTTCTGGCACAACATCCGGAACGTTTCAAGGTACGGGGCTTCAGTGAAGATTTGCGACCCTCGGCCACGGAACCATCCGCAAGCGCTGCACCCCGTGCAACATGGCTTTCAACAAGTCAACGTTACGTTGAACAGTTGCGACGGCGCTTGCAATCAATCTGATAGAGCAATTTGAACAAGGCCTTTTCAATTTACCTGGATCTGGTCCGCTTTACGGCGGCCTGCCTGGTTTATTTGTACCACTCGAACCAGCGTCTATTGATAAATGACGTACTGCCAGCCAGCAATTTCGGACACAGCTCGGTAATTGTGTTTTTTGTCTTGTCAGGCGTTGTGATCGCCTACATCACCGATACCCGGGAGAAGCAACTGGCGACCTACGCTGCCAGCCGTATCTCACGGGTCTACTCAGTCGCATTGCCTGCGGTCTTGCTGACGGTCATACTTGACGCAGTTGGTCGCCAGTTGTACCCGGCACTTTATGGGTACCCGTTCGACAATTTCCTGCTGCGCGGTGCAGCTAGTTTGTTTTTGCTCAACGAAGTTTGGTTTGTGTCTATCACCAGTTTTTCGAATGTACCGTATTGGTCGATCTGTTATGAAATGTGGTACTACGTTGCCTTTGGCTTGCTCATGTTTCTGCCAAAGCGCACAGGCCTGATTGCCATTGCGCTGTTGGCCTTTGCTGTGGGGCCTAAGGTAACCTTGTTGGCACCAATCTGGATCTTAGGGGTGGTGCTATATCGCTGGCAGCGCTTACAGGCTATATCAGAGTCTGTGGCGTGGATACTGGTTGTGGGATCATTTTTTGGCATCGTGGCGTTTCACCAAACCGAGTTGACCGACATGGTTGCGGCTTACAGCAAAAATCTCATCGGTGAAAAATGGCATGCTCAGTTTACTTTTTCAAAATTTTTCCCCAGCGACTACCTGCTCGGCGCTCTGGTGTTTCTGAATTTCGTCGGCATGCGTAAGGTCAGCCCTCGCCTGCAACATTTTCTTCTACCCCTTGAGCGACCAATCCGATTTTTGGCGGGCTATACCCTGTCACTCTATTTGCTGCACCAGCCGCTATTTCTCTTTTGGGCAGCAGTGATTCATGGTAACCCGTCAGGCCATGCGTATTGGTGGGCCACGACGGCCATGGTCGCGGCATCCGTATTCGCCATCGGATACATCACCGAGAACAAGCGCCATCTTCTCAAGAAATGGATTGAGCAGCACTTGCTGCGTGTTGAAATTTTTGTTCATCAACGTTATGTCCTCACGCGTTAGCAGCCTGCCGCCCTGCATCGTTCTGGGCCTGGAAACACAGATTGGTTTAAGTATTGTCCGGGAGTTGGGCCGCGCCGGTGTGCCGGTGATTGGCATCGCTCATGAACCAGGTGCCATTGGACTGACCTCACGCTACCTGTCACGCAAACTGGTGGTTAACCCGCCGCGTAGCCGGGAGCTGATAGCGGCCATTTGCGCTTTAGGTGAGGAGTTTGGCCCATGCTGCCTGCTGGCCGTTTCAGAAGCCAACCTAAGCTGGCTGGCACTGAACCGCAACGCGTTCGGACGTGTACATCCTGTTGTGCCTACTCCTGAAAAACTGGCAATCGTTCTGGACAAGCAACGCACACTGCAGGCAGCGCGCGAAGTCGGCATTGTCGTGCCCGAGACGGTGGAAATCAGCTCAATGGAACAAGCAAATGAGCTGGCTGTCAACTTCAGGTTCCCGGCAGTACTGAAGTGGAAGGATCCCAACGCGGTCGCCCAAAAACTCAGCTCCCACGGGCTGGAAATGGTAAAGGCGGAGTATGTCTATAACTCTGAGCAATTTCTGGCTGCAGCCCGACGTTATGAATGCTTGGCGGAGTGGCCCATCGTGCAGACTTACTGCCATGGTCGTGGTCTAGGGCAGTTTTTCTATATGCGCAATGGTCAGGCGTTGCGGCGGTTTCAACATATTCGTGTTGCGGAATGGCCGCCTGAAGGGGGTTTTTCCAGCGTCTGCGACTCAATCGCACTTGACCAGCATCTTGCACTGCAGGAAAAATCAATTGAATTGCTGCGCCACGTCGACTGGGAAGGAGTGGCCATGGTCGAGTACCGCTGGGATCAGGCGACGAATCAGGCTGTTCTGATGGAGATCAATGGCCGATATTGGGGCAGTTACCCACTGGCATTTCATAGCCATGCGGATTTTGCGCTGATTTCCTACTATCTTGAGAGTGGATTGGAAATGCCTGTGCTGACGCCTTTACGTCCACCCATTCGTTGCCGAATGATGAGCACCGAGGTCAAACGCCTCGCGCGTATCTTTCTGCACCCTGAATTGATCGTTGATCGATCCTTCAAAATCCGAAAATGGAATGAAGGCATTCGATTCATGGGCGACTTTTTTAGACCCAGAGTTCGATATTACGTTTGGAACTCTCTCGACCCACTGCCGTTTTTTGCAGATGTGAGGAACCTGTTTTTAAAATTTGGTAAGCGTGTTTTTCAGGCATCGTAGGACTCAACCTTTTTTAGGTTCGATAGAGGTTCGCGGCCATTCTTGCGCGGAATAGAAAACCGGATGAACCCCAAGGCGTGAAACGGCGAACCTGCAAGTGATCATCGCCAGTGCGTGTTACACCTCAAGCAGTGCAACACCGCGCACAAATGGCTCCAAACCCCAGAAGAAGTTGAAATGCCCAAGTACGTTCGGACCAAGGGTTTTAGCAAACTGGGGGCCTTTACGGACGAGCTGGCGCAGGCCCTCAAAGCCGACGCGCTGCGTCCCAAACAGGATAGGCCGGGGTAGAGGCCGGAGAACAGCAGGATGCGAAGGGGGTCAGACTTGTCTAACTCTATTAAAAAAGGCTTAAGCCCTTATGCCTATTTATTGTTTAGCTACTTATTTTGAAGCAACTGAAGATGCTACAACCTCAAACCAATGACGATATCCGAGCGTGGAAAAGTGGACCTGATCGATCAGTATTTGCTCACGTGGCAAATCTGGCCGAAAAACGCTGGTGTTGGCATCCACAAAGCGCCAATGGTATCGGTTTGCCATGGCTTCCAAGCGCTGGTTGAGTCGGTGAATGCGCTTATCCATGGCCGCATCAGACTGCAGTGGGATCGAGACAATCACCATACGTGGGCGAGCAGGGATTGTTGGTGGGTTGCGATGACTGCGCAACGCAAACAAAGCGCCCCAAGCGTTCAAAATATCATCATCACTGTTGCGGGCCAAGTCATTCGTGCCCGCCATCACGATCACGTGGCGCGTGGACATGGCCATGGCCGCATCAACCTGAGGCAGGATTTGGAAAACCGTTGCACCCGGCACGGCCAGGTTCATCACAGTCCCCCAGCCCCACGCGGCACGGGGCAATCTATCGGGCAAACCAGCCACGTTACTGTCGCCGCACAGAATGGCAACGGCGGGTCTCCATTCAAATAGATTTTGCAAAATCAGTCGCCCGGCGTCCAATTGCAGACGCTCCGACAAGGCAAACAGCGCAATGAATGGCAGTGACAAGGCCAGATAGGCGCCAATAAGGTATCGCAGCCAACGGCGTGATGCGAAACTCATAAGGCGTGCGTTAACATCTCTGGGATTCCGCCAAGCAACGGTTTGCCAGGCGGCGCACCAAAGACCCCAGCATATGCGCATGCCAAGCCCTCACACAAACGCCAGCACTCCGGGGAAAATGCAGTCCATTGAAGGCGCGCGTGGCATTGCGGCACTGATGGTCGTGTTCATGCACGCTGCAAACTTGATGCGAGTGGATCATTTTTCGGGGCACGTTGGGCTAGGTGACATTTTTGGGTTTGGCTACGTAGGGGTAGATTTCTTTTTTGTGCTTTCCGGCTTCATCATCACTTATGTGCATTTTGCCGATATCGGCAAGCCCCAAAAGATTCCCATTTATCTTTGGCGAAGACTCACCCGCATCTACCCCATTTTCTGGTTTTGCCTCGTCTTGGCGGTCCTGGTTCTGTGTGTGGGGCGCTGGTTGCTTGGAAAAGATGCAGGTCTGGCGTTCTCTTACCTGGACTTGGCCGGAACGGTTTTTCTGCTCCCTGTTGCAGAGCCACAATATCTTGGCGTCGCGTGGTCACTGCAGTTTGAGGTCATGTTTTATGTGCTGTTTTGCGCACTGTTGGTCAGTCGTCGCTTTGGCACTGGTTTCCTGGTTGTGTGGGCGTTGGGCATCGTGTACAAACTGGTCTGGCCCGGTGCATTGTCGTGGAGCGCAAATCTGTGGAGTGGCCACAGCCTGCAGTTCATCATGGGAATAGCGGTGGGTGCAGCAGTGCGCACATGGCATTTCAAGTGTATTGGCTGGGCAGCGACGGGCCTGGCACTCGCGGCTTTTGTAGGCGCCGTCGTTTTTGAAAGAGCCGTCACTACACTTCACAGCGGCGCCGGACGCGTCGCGTTAGGCTTGGCATCTGCAGCAATCCTGCTCTGCTTGGTTGAACTGGAGAAAAAAAGGGCCATAGCAACACCCAGGCTGATATACCAATTGGGTACCGTGTCCTATTCGATATACCTATCTCACATCATTTTTATCAATGTGATCTATATGTTGCTGCTGAAAGCTGGCGTCTATCACCTTCTGCCGGAGGTCTTGGTGTTCACGCTTGCAGTTGCTGGTGCCGTGAGCTGCGCCCTGATTATTGGGTTTGCGGTAGAGCTACCCTTGGTGGGGCGATTGAAGTCGTTGACCCTTGCCAAGTCGTCGGGGTGAGCCCGCTATAGTCTTTTTCAATACGACTGCCTGAGAAATAAGGGAGTGAATGCAGATGATTGCCGAAGAGCCAAGAACTTTGCCACTGGTGGTTGATCTGGATGGAACAGTCACGCCGACAGATCGCGACACAGCAAACAGCCAGGCAGCGGCCCCGTACACGCTGAAATTCGCGATGGTGTAGAAGCCAATCAGCACAACTGGCAAAAACAGCAGGGCAAATGGGACGGTGGGAAACAGCATACTGAGGTAACGTGGCGAGGATGGATCGGCATGGCGATGACAGCGGCCTGCACTACACTTGGAATTCAGCCCTATTCACCTCTGCCTGCCGACAGTCCTGTTCAATGAAAATTCTTATCGTCTTCGGAACCCGCCCAGAGGCCATCAAAATGGCACCGGTGGTGAAGGGTTTTCAGATGGATTCCCGGTTTGAAACAGTGGT
>JANXLW010000035.1 GCA_025354965.1 Betaproteobacteria bacterium | reverse complement strand
GTCTTCAGCTGCTCGGGCGTGCCGGTTTCAACTTCCGCACCCTGGTCTGCGATTTTCTTTTGCACGGCCTTGTCAGCCAGCACGCCATTCATTTCACGGTTGATCCGGTCAATCACCGCCTTGGGCGTTTTGGCCGGGGCGAACATGGCGTACCACTGCGACAGGTTGACATTGGCAATGCCCTGCTCGGCCAGCGTTGGCACATCGGGCAGGATGGCCGAGCGTTTTTCCCCGGCAATACCCAGGGCCTTGAGTTTGCCGCCCTTGATTTGCGGGTAGGCCGTGAACAGGCTGGGGAACATGTACTGCGTATTGCCGCCTATGGTGTCCACAATCGCCGGCGCCGATCCCTTATAGGGCACGCTGACCACATCCAGCGCGGCAGAAAGCTTGAACAGCTCTCCTGCAATGTGCGGTGCCGTGCCGTTGCCTGCCGAGGCATAGCTGAAGGTGCCGGGTTTGGCTTTGATGAGCTGCACCAGGTCCTTCGCGTTTTTGGCCGGCACCGAGTTGCTGGCGACCAGCACGGTGGGTGACGCCGCCACCATGCCAATCGCGTCAAAGTCGGCGACCGGGTCGTATTTGAGCTTTTGCAGCGCCGGATTGATGCCGTGCGTGGCGATGTAGCCAAACATGAGGGTGTAGCCGTCAGGCGCGGCACGCGCCACAAACTCGCTGGCAATGGCGCCGTTGGCGCCGGCCTTGTTCTCCACGATGACGGGTTTGCCCAGGCGCATGCTGAGGCCCTGACCCAGGATGCGGGCCATGGCGTCATTGGCGCCACCAGCAGCGGTTGGCACAACAATGGTGACGGCTTTCTCAGGCCATGTCTGGGCCAGCCCAAGGCCGGGTAGAGCCAGGGTCAGGCTGATGATCAAGGCAGTCTTCAGTGATCTCACGGGTCGGGTGTGGGTCAGCATGGTGTTCTCCTGGGCGTCTGTGCAAGTGCCGCCATCATCTGGGCGCCGCCACTTTCTGTGAAGTGCAACTTTTGATACGATTAGTGCATGGCACGCATCAATTTCGATTTGCAGCAATTGCAGGCCTTTGTGGCCGTGGCTGAACGCGGCAACTTTCGCGCGGGAGCCGACCACATCCACCTCTCGGCCCCGGCCCTGAGCCGGCGTATCGACAAGCTGGAGACCATTTTGGGCGCGCGCCTGTTCAACCGCACCACGCGCGAGGTCGAGCTGACGCCCTTGGGACGAGTATTTCTGGAGCGTGCCCGCGCGGCGCTGGACGACCTGGAGTCGGCAATGTTGGGCATTTCGGACATCGCCGCCAGCCGCAGCGGCCTGGTCACAGTGGCCTGCGTCCCGTCTGCGGCGATTCATTTTCTGCCGTCGGTGGTTCGCAGTTTTTCGGAGCGCTACCCACTGGTGCGGATTCGCGTCATCGACGAAGCCGCCAGCCAGGTTCTGAACAGCGTGGTTTCGGGCGAATCCGACTTTGCCATCAGCTTCATGGGCAGCCAGATCCCTGGTGTTGACTTTGACCCGATCCACACCGACCCCTTCGTGCTGGCCATGCCCAGTGGGCACGCACTGGCCCGACGCAAAACCCTGGCCTGGGTGGACTTAGGTTCTGAGCGCCTGATTGCGGTCGCGC
>JANXLW010000401.1 GCA_025354965.1 Betaproteobacteria bacterium | reverse complement strand
CCGGCCTTCGCCTTTACCTGCGCAGAACCCTTTGCTGACCAGACTCCTGGCCGTACATTCGCGGCTAAGACCGAGAAGCACAGTTGCTCAAATCGGTATCACTTGCGGGTGAACACCAGCAGCAGGCCGCCCATCACAATCGCGCCGATGCTTAGAACCATGGGCACGTTCACGGTTTTGGTTTCTTGCACTTTCAGTTCCAGCGTACCAAGCTTGAGCGCGGTGGATTCCTTTGGGTAACTGAAGCCACCAAAGACCAGGCCCAGCCCGCCTGCTGCAATTAGAAGAATGCCAATGATTTTTGCCGGGTTCATGGGGTGCCTTTTCGTCAAAAGCCAAGCTTGCAGCAGGTCCTGAATTGGGTCTGTGCGCCAGCACACAAAAGGCCTGCGGCAAGCGCGATCCAACTGTTAGCCATCGCACAGACGCCAGCCCGGCACCGGTGGATAGTTGAATCTTTCGCATTTGCTAACTCCTGAAAGAGAACCCTCCATGAACAACCCCCTTGGCCTGCGCATTCTGACTACGACTACCACTGTTGCCGGTGTCATGACCATTTCTGTGGTGGCCTGCAGCAAGCCCGTCGATGCGGTTAACACATCGCCTCCGAGCGTCACGATTGGCACCACGGTGGACGACAGCGTCATCACCACCAAGGTTAAATCGGCCCTGCTGGACCACATCGATGTCAAGAGTTTTGACATCAAGGTAGAAACCCGCAAGGGTGAGGTCATGCTCAGCGGCTTTGTCGCCAACCAAGCCCAGGTTGACCGCGCGGTCAACATTGCCAAGTCCATTGAAGGCGTCCAGAGCGTGGACAACAAACTCACCCTGAAAGAAGGCGTTGCCTCTGTGGGTAACAAAATTGACGACGGCGTGGTCACTGCCAAAGTCAAGTCCGCCCTGCTGGCTGATGTCAGTATCAATAGTGCCGACATCATGGTGGTCACCCGCAAGGGCGAAGTCCAGCTCAGCGGTTTTGTCAACAACCAGGGCCAGATTGACCGTGCTGTGGAAGTAGCCCGCGGCATTGAAGGTGTCACCAAAATCGGCAACAACATGAGTATCAAAAAGTAATGGAGACCCACATGAACATTCACCACAACTTCAAAGCCGTGGCCCGCGTCACCGCACTGCTCTTTCTGGGTGCCTGCGCCAACCAGAACCCACCAGCCAACCCCACGGTCACCACTTATCCGCAAAACAGCGGTGTGTACACCCAGTACGGCATGGTGCAGTCGATTGATCTGGTGCAACAAGCCACCTCGGGTAACAACAACCCGGGCGTGGGCACCATTGCGGGCGCTGTGATTGGTGGCGTGTTAGGCCACCAAGTCGGCAGAGGCGATGGCAACACCGCAGCCACCGTGCTGGGCGCGGCGGGCGGTGCCTACGCCGGCCACCAGATCGAGAAAAACAACCAGAACCAGCAAACCGTCAACGCTTACCGGTTCAACCTGCGCATGGAAAACGGCAGTTACCTGTCGGTCACCCAAACCACCAATCCCGACATTCGGGTGGGTGACCGGGTGCAGCTTGACAACGGGGTGGTGCGACGTTACTGAGTTGGCTCAGTAGGCTGGCGAGCGGCGATGCACATCGCTCAATAGCCGGTCCAGCTCGGTTTTAACCACGCCATAACACTCGCAAACCCGGGTCTCCAGGCCAACGCGGTCCAGCACTCCAATATGCCCGCGACGGTAACGAATGTAGCCAGCGGCCTGCAAGTTGCCAGCGGCATCGGTCACACTTTCACGGCGTACGCCCAGCATACTGGCTACCAATTCCTGCGTCATTACCAGTTCGCGGTCGGGTAGGCGATCCAGGGTCAGCAACAACCAGCGGCAGAGCTGCTGCTCCACCGAGTGATGCCGGTTACACACCGCGGTTTGAGCCATTTGTGTCATCAAGGCCTGGGTGTACCGCAACAGCAGGCGCTGTAATGCACCGGCACGGTTAAATTCTTCTTTGAAGGTATGGCGCTCCAGCCGGTACGCATGCCCTGCGGTTTGCACCACGGCCGAGCTCGGGGTGCTGTCGCCGCCCATGAACAGCGAGACTCCCACCACCCCTTCATTGCCGACACCGGCGGTCTCGGCGGACGCGCCGGACTCCGTCACATAGTGCAGCGACACGATCGAAGTGGTTGGAAAGTAGGCGTGACGCATCTGGCTGCCAGGCTCGTAAAGCATCTGACCTAGTGGCATGGGAACCAACTCCAGGTGGGCAGCCAACGGCTCAAAATCTTGGGGCAGCAAAGCCGCCAGCAGGTGATTTTGGTGTGGGTTGTGTGCTTGTGACATGTTGCCTTCCCAGACTTTTTTATTGTTTTACGGTGAGTTCCACACCAACGCCGCGGTAACCAATGAAGCGGCTGTACCGGTCAAACATCGGTTCACCGCTGACCTGAAAACATTGCGCGTTGCCGTCCGGCCCGATCCGGCGAAACACATAGTCAATGAACGGGCGTCGCTGGGCGATGGTTGCGCGCAGCAACTCGCGCTCGGCCTCGTTCCAGCCGCCCACTGCCGCCACATGGCCAACACGCCCGTCAGCGGCCAGTGGTTCTACCTGAAGGCCCAGCATCTCCAGCACTGGGCCTGAGACTTTGGTGAATGTGCCGTTTTCGTCTTGCTCCCAATACCAGTCGGAGGCCAGTTCGGTGAGGCTTCGGTATCGCGCCTCGCTCTCGCGCAACTCGGCGGTGCGCTCGGCCACCGTGGCCTCCAATTCCTGGTTGTAGCTTTCAAGTTTCTTGTACAGCAGGCGCACTTCCAGCATGTTGCGAATGCGGGTCTTCACCTCGACCAAATCAAACGGCTTGCTGATGAAGTCTTTGGCGCCCACCTGCAAGGCGCGTAGCTTGTGCCCCGGTTGGGCTGTGAGTACGATCACTGGCAGGTAGCTGTCGGTGGTATTGGTTTTCAGGCCTTCCATGACCTGAAAGCCATCCATCACTGGCATTTGCAAGTCCAGCAAAATCAGGTCGTAATGGTGTTTGCGGTGCAACGCGCACACCTCTTCTGGGTGCATGGTGCTAGTCACTTGGCTGTAGCCGGCGCCAGCCAGCAGTTGCTCCAGCAGCTGCACATTGGCGGCTTGGTCATCCACAATCAAGGAGGAATTTCATAGTCAGAAAATTAGTGCACGGGTCGCCCGGTGGTTGTGAGACTCCTGAAAAAAATTGACGAAGCGCAGCGCCCCACCGATACCTACTTACGCTGCTTATGGAAAGATTTGAATATCACTGCAATGCCGCTATCCGATTTTCCATAAACCAGCGAATGGTTTGACTACCCACTTCCTCGCCAATGTCAGTGGCCAGAGTAGTGCGCTAGCGCGATGATGAAAGGTAGCACAAGTTTAACCCGGTGGAAAAATAGATACCCGCCATGAAGCGGTGAACGTTATCGAGTCGCGGCGATGTGTCGGGTTGCCCCAAGATCATTTGCAATACACCACCCGTCATTGCGATGGCCGCGACCAGGAACAGGCAAACTCGCACCACGATTTGACTGGCAAGCAGTGGATCGTTTTCGATCATGGGTCGTGGGCGTTCGTTATGGGATCGCCGCAGTGTCTCGCAATTGAGGGAAGACCGCTTGATCAGCGACCAAATTTAAAAAGGTTGGCCGACAGCGCTGTGCCGCAGACAATGATGACGCCGCACAACAGCATCCACAGCGAGACCGTCTCCTGCAAAAAAATGGCGCCGTAAATCACCGCAAACACGGGCAATACAAAGGTCACGGTCAGTGAGCGGGCTGGGCCGATGTTCTCGATCAGACGGAAGTACAGGACGTAGGCCACACCGGTGCACAGCACGCCCAGCGCCAGCATGGCCAGCCAGGCCGGCGCGCCGGGCATGCGTTGCGGCCACAGCCACAGGGTAGGCAGCGTCAGCCCGAGGGCGGCACCGAGCTGACTGCCGGTGGCAGTGACCAGTGACGGCAGGCCGCCCAGGTAGTGTTTGGCGTAGCTGGCTGAAATGCCGTAGCACAGGCACGCCAACAGGCAGGCCATTACTGCCCAGCCACTGGACAGGCCGGAGGCGTTGGGTTTGAACGAAGCTTTGTCCCACGCCAGCATGGCGACACCGGCAAAACCAATCGCCAGGCCCAAGATGCGCAGCGCGTTCGGGCGATCTTTCAACCAGACCCAGGCCACCAGCGCGCCAAACAGAGGCACCGTCGCATTCAGTATGGCGGACAGCCCGGTGCTGATGGACAACAGAGCGAAAGAGAAGCAGGCAAAGGGAATGGCAGAGTTGACGATGCCGATGAAGAATGTCTTTTTCCAATGCCGGGCCAGTTGCGGACCCAGACCTCGCAGCAACACCATGGGCAGCAGAAATAACGAGGCAACCATCACCCGCAAGCCGGCAGTGGGCAGGGCGCCAAACTCGCGGGCGCCGATGAACATGAACAAAAACGACGAACCCCACAAACCGGCCAGCAGAAGAAACTCGCCAAGCCAGGGCTTATTGAGTGTCGACGATGACTTCAATGCCCGCTCTCGAGTTTTAGCAGTGCCACTTTGCGATCGAGTCCGCCGGCGTATCCTGTCAGGGACCCATTGGCCCCGATCACGCGGTGACACGGCACCACAATCCCAAGCGGGTTGCGCCCAATGGCACCGCCGACGGCGCGCACGGCGGCAGGCTTGCCGATGGCGGCACTCACCGCCCCATAACTCCAGGTCGCCCCGCGTGGAATTTTCAGCAGGGTCTGCCATACCTTTTGTTGAAACAAGGTGCCATTGCTCAGGTCCAGCGGCAGCTCGAAGGTGGTGCGATGACCGGTAAAGTATTCGCTAAGCTGGCGCTGGGCTTGTTGCAAGACCGGATGATGGCTGCCATCGATCCAGCTTGATGTGTCTGGCAAGTGGCGCTGGCTGTCAAACCAGAGGCCCACTAATTTATCGTCGCTGGCGGCGACAAGAATGCGTCCGAGCGGACTGTCAAAGCTGGTCTGAACCGTGGAAGCTGCAAATTTCATATTAAATCTCCTTGTAGGGTGTAAATATATCAAACCCATCATCGTCTTCAGGATGGTTAATGTCTTCGGGGAATGTAGAACCCCAT
>JANXLW010000400.1 GCA_025354965.1 Betaproteobacteria bacterium | reverse complement strand
ACCACTGTTTCAAACCGGGAATCCATCTGAAAACCCTTCACCACCGGTGCCATTTTGATGGCCTCTGGGCGGGTTCCGAAGACGATAAGAATTTTCATTGAACAGGACTGTCGGCAGGCAGAGGTGAATAGGGCTGAATTCGAAGTGTAGTGCAGGCCGCTATCATCGCCATGCTGATCCATCCTCGCCACGTTACCTCAGTATGCTGTTTACCACCGTCCCATTTGCCCTGCTGTTTTTGCCAGTTGTGCTGATTGGCTTCTACACCATCGCGAATTTCAGCGTGTACGGGGCCGCTGCCTGGCTGTTTGCGGTATCGCTGTTCTTCTATGGTTATTGGATGCCGGAACTGACCTTGCTCTTGGCGGCGTCAATCTGCGGCAATTACTTGATCGGCACGCAAATTGCAAAATTTCGACCGGATCCCTTGAATGGTCGCCTATCAAAGCGCTCAGCTCGTTCGTGGATGATCACGGGCATTGCCGCCAATCTGGCGCTTTTGGCCTATTTCAAATACGCCAATTTCTTCATCGACAACCTGAACCTGGTGCTTGCCACGCATTTGGACATTGGCAAGGTTGTACTACCGATCGGCATTTCATTTTTCACTTTTACCCAGATCGCTTTTTTGGCAGACTCATATCAAAAAGGAACACGAGAGTACAACTTTATTCACTATGGGCTATTCGTCACCTATTTCCCACACCTTATTGCAGGGCCTGTATTGCACCACGCACAGATGATGCCGCAGTTCCAGCAAAATGCAACCTACCAATTCAACAGCGCCAATTTTGCCGGCGGCTTGCTGATCTTTGCTTTGGGACTATTCAAAAAAATTGTGCTTGCAGATGGCGTCAGCCCCTACGCCGATGCGGTTTTCAAGCCCAGCGATGCGGGAATGTCACCTGACTTTTGGGAGGCATGGTTGGGAACGATGGCCTACACTTTTCAACTCTATTTTGATTTTTCAGGATACTCCGACATGGCCATCGGCTTGTCATGGATGTTCAATATCCGGCTTCCGTTCAATTTTGATTCACCTTATCGTGCCACCAGCATCAGTGATTTCTGGCGCAGATGGCACATATCACTTTCCAATTTTTTGCGAGACTATTTGTACATTGCAATGGGTGGCAATCGATTTGGCAGCACACGGCGCTACGTCAATTTGATGGCCACCATGGTTTTGGGGGGCTTGTGGCATGGCGCAGGCTGGCCTTTTATCATTTGGGGATTTTTGCATGGGTGCTATTTGTGGATCAACCATGGTTTCAGGACAATATGTGGACCCAAAATCATGGCACAACTAGACCAAAGCCGCGCCTATTCGTTATTTGCCTGGGCGCTGACGATGTTAGCTGTTGTCGTCGCTTGGGTGTTATTTCGATCCCAGACCTTGGCGGGAGCAGGCCGTGTACTTGCAGGAATGTTTAATCAGAATCCGGCGTTAGCTGGCGGCATCCACCCATTGCTTTGGAATGCCGGCCTCCAGCCTGTGGTGGGTTTCGGATGGTGCTGTGCATTGGCTGCAATGGCATTCATGATGCCAAACAGCAATTTAATCGGGCGCAAGGCGTTGGCACTCTGCCAGGCGCATGGACGGACAAAAGCCGTGATTGGCGGAGTGGCTTTGGCGATGGTTGGGTTTCTAATTCTTCTCAACACTGCACGCGACTCCGTCAGCGCGTTCATTTATTTCAATTTTTGAAATGGCGCGAGCTGCATACTATTGGTGTCTGGGAGTATTTGCATTTTTGGGCTGCTGCGAGCTGGCTTTTCGATGCCTTCCTGTTTCTACCGCAACAGAAACCGGATACTACACAGACCCCCTGATTGTGACTTACCCGCCTCGGCATCAGTGGACTGTTTCGACCGGATGGGATTTGCGCAATCCACAAAAGTTGGTTGCGAACAACTTCGGTTATGCGGCTCACCGGGACTTCGTACGCTCAGAAAACGCCGTTGCGCTCATTGGAGACAGCTATGTGGAAGCTTCAATGCTGGATTTTGCTGATCGGCCAGGGCAACAGTTGGAATTGGCCCTGAAAATTCGCCCGGTTTTTACGATGGGCGTGCCAGGCACATCGCTGCTTGACTATGCCGAAAGAATCCGCTACGCCAGCCAACAATTTGGCATCAAAGACTTTGTCGTTGTGATGGAGCGCTTTGACGTGTTGCAAGCGCTGTGCGGCTCGGGCAACATCAATGGCCCCTGTCTTGACCCTAAATCATTCGCCCGCAGCCAAACCGAAGCACGGCCGCCGCCAAATCTGGCCAAACGTATTTTTCGAAATTCACAATTTGCACAATATTTGATGGGACAACTCAAGGTGAGTCCGAACGCAATTTGGCGGCAAATATTGGCCCAGTTGCCATCCCGGGAAACCGATAAACCAATTGATAAGACTATTGCGGAAAACAAAGCGGATTTTTACCGTCTTGGCAATACGATATCCGCAGTAGATGCCGTCGGCCAAGCCTTTTTTGAGCGCGTCAAGCCTTTCGTTGGGGGCAGGCTTGTCATTGTTCTTGACTGTGACCGGGCCGCGCTCTACAGCGGTCAACCCGCAAGTACACCTGAGCGGCAGCACTTCATCAAGCTAGCCACGTTGGCTGGCGCCAAAGTTATTGACGCGGCGCCGTTGCTAGAACATCAATGGGCCAATTCCAAACTCAAATTTGACGTGGGGCCTTACGACGGTCATTTGAACTCACTCGCTGTTGGTATTTTAATTCGTGCCGGAGCCCAAGCAATTGAAGTGCAGTGATTGCACCTCTAAGGCATCTGGGCATTGGTTTTCCTCGTGGGTGAAATAATATGAAAGATATGCTGCCGGCAATTAAAGCGTCGTTAAGCCAACGAACCAATATTGTTAAAATTGTGGCTGGGCTTTGCATTTTTGCATTTGCATATACATATCTAAATTACACGCTCATTTTGTTCAAAGTCTATTACAGATGGACTGCGGCGGGTGATATTGAGAATGCTTTGCGGAACTCATTTGGATATTTACTGCAAGCATTGGTTCTGTTGATTTTTTTCGTCACTTCTTCTAAAAAAATCCTGGTTACTGTAACTACATTTGTAGCAGGTTCTGCTTTTACAAATAAAGCCTATGAACAAATACTAGGCGGCTATATTGATTCCGACGTAATGCGTTGGCTTTTAACGGAGGCGCGGCAGTTTGGCTCCGCATTTCATGAGTTTTTAGTGCCATTTTTAATTGCTGGTGCAAAAGTGGCCGTGGTAATAATCATGTTTCTGATTGTTCGGTCAATCTTGCACCCCTTGTTCTTTGCGGGAAAATCTAATTCCACTGGCTTCGTGAAGGCTCTAAGCGTCGTGCTTACGATGATTTTTGTATCTGGTGAAGTCTTGCTGGCCTCTGGTTTGCCGCAGGCAAATGAGACCAGCGCTTACTCATTGGCAATTCACTCACTGTTCGAAACGTATCCATTGCGAACAAAAGTCAACATTGCGCCTACGGAGTCGCCAAATGTGGTGAACAAAATCGTTTGGGTTGTCGATGAAAGCACAACCGCAAAGGGCGCCGACCTCACC
>JANXLW010000456.1 GCA_025354965.1 Betaproteobacteria bacterium | reverse complement strand
TTACTCCCTGGCATTGGGAAATGCTATCCACGATCATTGGTAGTGCACCGTAAAGTGGACGATCCGATAATGGTGCCATGCAGCACAACCCACCTCATTTCGAAAACCCGATGCCCCCGGTGCCCATAGCGCTGGCCCCCGTGCGCCCGAATGCCCGCTTCATGCTGTCGCATCCGGCGCATATTCTGGCCATGGGCTTTGGTTCGGGCCTGAGCCGGTTTGCGCCCGGCACCGTGGGCACCCTATGGGCCTGGCTGGTGTTTGCGGTATTGCAACCCGGCATGAACGATGCGCGCTGGGCCTGGCTGATTGCCGCCTCGCTGCCGCTGGGCTGGTGGGCCTGCAGCGTCACCGCCAAAAACATGCGTGTGCTCGACCCCAGCAGTGTCGTGTGGGACGAGATCGCGGCGTTCTGGCTGGTGCTGTGGCTGGTGACACCGGCAGGATTCTGGGGGCAATTGGTGGCGTTCTGCCTGTTCCGCTTCTTTGATGCTGCCAAGCCGGGTCCGGTCGGCTGGGCCGACCAACTGTTCCATGACGTCAATACCACTGGCGACCCTGCCGCCTGGCGCAAGGCCGGCTTTGGCATCATGCTGGATGACCTGGTAGCTGCCGCCTGCGCCTTGCTGGTGATCGCCGGATGGAGATTTTTTCAGTGACTGATACACCCATCCTTGCCGAGCGGTCCACCGCTTTTCTACGTGATCAGCTCGCTGAATTGCTGCAGATAAAGAAAATGAAACTGGTCACGGCAGAGAGCTGCACCGGCGGCCTGATTGCTGGCGCCTGCACCGATCTGGCCGGTTCGAGTGTCTGGTTTGAACGCGGTTTTGTGACCTACTCCAATGACGCCAAAACAGAGTTGCTGGGCGTTGAAGAACGCCTGCTGCGGCGCGCCGGCGCCGTTTGCGAAGGCGTGGCGCGAGCCATGGTGATGGGCGCCCTGGCCCACTCGCACGCCCAAGTGGCGGTGGCCGTCACCGGCGTCGCCGGACCCACCGGCGGCAGCCCGGCGAAGCCGGTCGGCACCGTCTGGTTCGGCTTTGCCGTGCCCGGCACGCTCATCACCGAGAAGTGTCACTTTGCCGGCGACCGCGCTGCGGTGCGTGCCGCCACCGTGCAGCATGCGTTTGCCAGGCTGGTGGAACTGCTGGGCCAGGCCGACGGATGACGGCGGATTTCTGGACCGGATTTGCCACCGGCCTGTCCCTGATTGTGGCCATTGGCTCACAAAACGCCTTCGTGCTGCGACAGGGTATTCGCCGCGAACATGTGCTGCCGCTGGTGCTGTTCTGTGCCCTGTCCGACGCACTTCTAATCATGGCGGGCATCGGCGGCGCCGGTGTCTTGATCCGCGGTAACGACCTGCTGATGACCTTGACCCGGTTTGGCGGCGCCCTCTTTCTGGCCGGCTATGGCGTTCTGGCGGCACGGCGCGCCTGGCAAGGCGGTCGGATGCATGTGCAAAGCGACACCGGCACGACCCGCATGATGGCACTCGCCACCTGCTTCGGCTTCACCTTCCTGAATCCGCATGTCTATCTGGACACCGTGGTCCTGCTCGGCTCCATCGCCAATCAACGGCCCGACCCGGGGCGCTGGACCTTCGGCTGGGGCGCCTGCGCGGCCAGTCTGTGCTGGTTTTCTGCTTTGGGTTTTGGCGCCCGGCTGCTGGGGCCTGTGTTCGAGCACGTGAGCGCCTGGCGCGTGCTCGACAGCAGCATCGCACTGGTCATGTTCCTGATGGCGGGGTTGTTGCTCGTCAATTGAACAGTTGCCGGGCCTTACGAGCGTCAACCCAACGCTTTGGCAACTTGGCCAAAGTGGAAGTAGTCGGCAATCGACTTATCCTCCGTCACCTGGTCATGCGGCACCAGCAGGTATTTCCAGGGCTTGGTGCCGTGGGTCCGTGCATGGTCTGACGCGTGCCTGCACCACAGGACGCCCGCCTCGGCTTTGGCCTTGACCTCATCGGTGCCCATCTCATTGCGCGCCTTGGTCTCAACCATCAGCAGGTGGTGCGCTGTTTCCGCGACGAAGTCGGGCACGTACTCGGGCT
>JANXLW010000446.1 GCA_025354965.1 Betaproteobacteria bacterium | reverse complement strand
CGGTTGGCGCAGTCCAGCGGCATCGATACCTAGCCGGCCTATTCGCCGGACGGCAAAAGCATTTATTTCGTCAGTGACCGTGGCGGTGCACCGCAGATATACAAGATTCCTTCATCGGGTGGTGCTGCAGAGAGAGTCACGTTTACTGGAAGTTACAACATTTCACCTGCGGTCAGTCCTGATGGCCGCTGGTTGGCCTACATTTCCAGGGTGAGCGGCGTGTTCAGACTGCATGTCATGGAGCTTGCCTCTGGGGCAGTGAACGCCGTCTCGGATACTTCCGCAGACGAAAGCCCCAGCTTTGCGCCGAACAGCCGCTTGATTGTTTACGCCACCCAGCAACAAGGGCGCGAAGTACTGATGACGACGACCCTGGACGGTAAAATCAAGGCACGCCTGTCGGGTCAAAGTGGCAATATACGTGAGCCGGACTGGGGCCCGTTTCAGAAGCAATGAATTTGTTAAGAGGTAATTTGATGAATCGATTTTTGTTGGTTTTTTTTGCATCGCTTGCGCTGGCAGGATGCGCTTCTTCTGTGAAGCTTGACAGTGTGCCGGTTGAAGACCGGGCTGTAACCACCTTGCCGCAAACCGGTGCAGAAGGTACTGGTACTGGCAATGGCGTTGAGAAGGGCGGCGTCACGTCCGTGGATATCGGCAAATCTGTGCCACCGGCGGCAGTTCCTGCCGGGTCACGAATCGTTTATTTTGACTACGACAGCTTTGTTGTCAAGCCAGAGTTTCAGTTCATCATCGAAGCTCAATCCCGTTTTATCAAAGCTGATAAGGGGCGCAAAGTTGTGATTGAGGGACATACAGATGAACGCGGCGGCCGCGAATACAACCTGGCGCTTGGACAAAAACGAGCCGAAGCTGTGCGCAGCGCGCTGGGCTTGCTGGGTGTGCTTGACAACCAGGTCGAAGCGGTCAGTTTTGGCAAAGAGAAACCAGCGGTGCAGGGAACGGATGAGGATGCGATGGCCAAAAATCGTCGGGCTGAAATCAGTTACCGATAATCGCCGTGAGAATGGGCGCAATAAATATGTTTCGTAGCATCGCTGCCTTGCTGCTGCTTTGTCTGGTGGCGGCGAGCGCCAGTGCCGGTCTCTTTGATGACGAGGAAGCTCGCAAGGCGATCCTGGACCTGCGTCAGCGCGTCGATGCCGTTCGTCAAAGTGTGGACGCAGTCCGCTCGGAATCAGAGCAAGGCTTGAGTCGCATCACTGAAGATGGTGTCGTGTTGCGTCGCAGTTTGCTTGACTTGCAAAACCAGATCGAGACACTGCGATCAGAGTTGGCAAAACTTAGGGGAATGAATGAACAATTGTCGCGCGACCTTGCAGAGACGCAGCGGCGGCAAAAAGATATTGTGCAAGGGGTAGATGATCGGCTGCGCCAGTTTGAGCCAGTAAAGGTCGCAGTAGATGGCCGCGAATTTGCTGCCGATCCCGCAGAAAAACGCGACTTTGAAGCTGCATTGGCGACTTTTAGAACAGGCGACTTCTCTGCGGCGCAAACTTCATTCCTTGATTTTTTCAAACGTTTTCCGCAAAGCGGTTACGGCTCTTCAGCCTTGTTTTGGCTTGGCAATGCGCAGTATGCAACGCGGGACTATAAAGAGGCCATGATCAACTTTCGAGCATTGGTCGCCAAGGAGCCAGAGCATCTGCGCTCCCCGGAAGCTGTTTTGTCGATAGCCAACTGTCAAATCGAACTCAAGGATTCGCGAGGTGCGAAGAAGACGCTGGAGGATTTGATCAAGGCATACCCGCAGTCAGAAGCTGCGGTGGCCGCCAAGGACAGACTGTCGCGCCTCAAATAGCTTTCGCTGATGGTCCACCCGCCCACTGGATGAAGACTGAAGTTGACAGACGATTTGGCGGCCTGGCTCGCCTTTATGGTGTTTTGGGAGCAAAGCGCATAGCAGCGGCACACGTTGCGATTGTCGGCATCGGCGGCGTTGGCTCCTGGGCTGTCGAGGCCCTTGCCCGAAGTGGTGTTGGGCATTTGACGCTGTTTGATCTGGACCATGTGGCTGAATCCAATATCAATCGTCAAGTTCATGCTGTTGAGGCCACTTTGGGACAAGCCAAGGTGTTGGCGATGCGGGACCGGATTCTTTCATTCAGTCCTGCTTGTCAAGTCACCTGCATCGAAGAATTTGTGGAACCGGCCAACTGGCCTGGTCTGTTGCCAGAGGGCGTGGATGCAGTCATTGACGCTTGCGATCAGGTGAAGGCCAAAACAGCGATGGCGGCCTGGGCACGGGATACTGAAACTACGTTCATCTCAGTGGGTGCGGCCGGTGGCAAGCGCCATGCGCATTTGGTGGACATCGATGACCTCGCCCTTACGACTCACGATCCCTTGCTGGCTCAAGTTCGCTATCGCCTGCGCAAAGAGCATGGCGCACCGCGTGAAGGTAAAAAAATACGAATTGCCTGTGTTTTTAGCCGCGAGGCGGTGAAAGCTCCCGATGCGTCTTGTGCGGTCGAGGGGGACGGAACGCTCAATTGCCATGGCTATGGCTCGGTGGTCAGCGTGACTGCCACTTTTGGTCAATGTGCTGCGGGGTGGATTCTCGATCAAATCGCCAGCCAGAGTCAAAAACAATGAAAAGAACGCTATAATTGAGGGCTTCGTTTTGCAATGAAAACTAGCTGATGAAGGCTGTTGGGATGTTAGCTCAGTTGGTAGAGCAGCGGACTTTTAATCCGTTTGTCGTGGGTTCGACCCCCGCACATCCCACCAACATAGCCTGCAAAAATTAGCAAGGCTGCACTCATGCAAGCCAGGCGGACTTGTCCAGTTCAATCGCCAGATCAAGCTCGTTGAGCAGCGCTTTTCGAACCTTCAGTTTGGACTTTCCATGTGCCTTTAGATTGATCTTTTTCAGTTGTTGCGCCATGCCATCAGCAGCTTTCATCAGTTCTTCCGCCGGTACCACTTCATCGAGAAAACCTGCATCTCTTGCGCCTGGAGGTGTGAACATCTCGGCATTGTTGACTGAACGCTGAAAAGCAGATTTACCAAGCCGATCACGCGCAAGCGCAATCCCCACGTGGTGCATGGTTATGCCAATCCTGACCTCATTGAGCCCAATCATGAATGGGCCCTCAACACCAACTCGGTAGTCAGCACTAAGCAACAGGAATGCACCTTTCGCGACAGCATGCCCCGGGCAGGCAACAATGATGGGATTGGGGAAAGACAGCATGCGTCGAGCGAGCATACTTCCTGCCGTCACCAGCGCGATTGCATTTTCTGGCGAGGAGGTCATTATTTTAAGGTCATAGCCGCCCGAAAGTATGCCCGGTTGTCCCGTGACGATGACAATTGCGCCATCTTGTTCAGCGCGATCCAGCGCGTGATTGAAGCTTGCAATCACGCCATGGGAAATGGCATTTGCCTTGCCATTGCATAGGGTCAGTGTGGCGACGCCATCATCGAATTGGTAGGACAAGAGTTCAGACACAATTAATTCCTTGCAACATGAAAATGAAACGCAGCAATGGGTGGGTCCATGGTACCCAGCAAACTGCGATGGGTTCTGCATCGCATGCAGCCAAACCAATAAGCACAACTACTGACTTTGAGTTTACTATCCAACACACTAGTGTCCCAACGTTAGAACAAGTTGGATTGAAGTGATTGATGGGCCGGTTTCTGATCGAAATCAGAAACGCCGAGCAACTCGGGGATGGGGATGGTTTTAAACATGTGCAAGTCCAATCGTTGAAGAATCTCGTAAAGGCTATGCGGCAAATTCAAACGCTTCTTTGCAATCGCGATCAACACGTAGGTGGCTATCGCGATCCAAATTTGCGTCTTCACTGCGGACTCGGTCGTGCCGACAAACGACTTGATGCGAAGGTGCTGCTTGATCCACTTGAAGAACAGTTCGACCTGCCAGCGTTGCTTGTACAGCGCGGCAATCGTCGCTGCAGGAAGGCGCATGTTGTTGGTCAAGAACACCAGTTGCTTGCCCGTCAGCTGATCGGCGAAACTCACCCGCCTGAGCAAATCGGGATAGCGCTTGCTGGCGTAATAGCCCGTCAGTTTGATGCACTCGTCGCCTGTGACGCCCGTTCCCACTTTGAATCTGCGCGGCTTGACGATCTGCGCTCGCATATTGTTCTTGGCACGTGTCACAAAGAACGCCTTGTGCTGCTCCAGAAGGTGCACCCGCTTGTAGTCGACATAGGCTTTGTCCATTACATAAAAGCTGCCAGCCTCGATGTAGCCTTGCTTGGCGAGGAGATCGAGAACTTTTACGTCGTGTACTTTGCCATCCGTCAAATGCACAAAGCTGGGGATGTGGCTGCGCACATCGAGCAGCGTATGGACTTTGACAGCCGCCTTGGTTTGACGAAATGGAGCCCAAGAAAAGAGCGACAAACACAGGTCGATCGTGCTCGAATCCAGTGCATAAATGTTGGCGTTCAACGTGGCTGCAAGCTCTGGAATGTGAGGATCGTGCGCGTA
>JANXLW010000388.1 GCA_025354965.1 Betaproteobacteria bacterium | reverse complement strand
ACCCCAGGATCGCCGGCCATGGCCCGACCCTGTACGAGAGCGGGCTGCCCAGCACGCGACGGCTCGAGTTGATCTCGGCGAAGCCGCTCCGCAGCGGCGGGGTCGCCATGCACTACCGGCGCGCGCGCTGACTCGGAGATGGGTCATGTCGCCTAACGCGCTCGAGCGGCCACGCTTCGCGTGCGGCTCAGCTTGCACGTTAAACCGTAGAAGAAATATCGGTTGATGCCAATACTTTTTGTATATACACTTGGTGCATGGAGTTCAATTGGTCTGAAACGAAGCGTGCAGCGAACATCAAAGCCCATGGCCTTGACTTTCTCGATGCCGCGAGTGTTTTTGAAGGCCTGACATTCACGTTCGAGGATGACCGTTTCTCCTACGGCGAGCAACGCTTCGTTACGCTGGGCTTGCTCGCTGGCATTATTGTTTCAGTCGTACATACGGAGAGTGAACATGAAATCCGCGTCATCTCGTTCCGAAAAGCAACCAAGCGCGAGTCGCAAATCTACTTCGATGAAATCCAAAACTGATTGGGCACGCCTGAAGTCTGGTGCTGGCGACGTAAAACCAACGCCAGAACACCCGGAGGCTGACGTAAAGCACATTGTTCGCGGCCTTGTTCGCAAGGGCTTGAAGCCGCCGCCGTCCAAGGCATCTATTTCACTGCGAGTGGATCAAGATGTACTCGAATGGTTCAAGGCGCAAGGTACAGGCTATCAGACGCGCATCAATACAGTTCTGAGGGCGTTCCGTGACGCTTCGGTTTAACTGGTTGCTCGTCACGGACACGCAGCCTCAGGTTGCCGGCGCAGCACAAGAGGCTGGGGGCCATGCTGCGCGTTGCGCTGGCGGAACCACTTAGCAGCGCGTGTGAACGCTTGGGCGGCATTGTATTTGCGAGGCAAGGAGCGCAAGACCCCGTATCGGGACTGTGCAAAGCAAGCAAGCACGGTCATAATTCAATCCAGTAATTGGGGCCGAAGCTTTCAATCCCCTATCGCAACTGCCTCTTGTGGCGGTTCAGTCCAACATGGTTTATCTGCCGCAGGAGGTGCTCTTGGTTTCTACAAACATTACTGCGCGGCAGATAAACGCTAATCGTTAGCCGCCCAATATGATTCCAACGTAAATTTAAGAGAGGAGACAGGTATGGAAGACACCAAACGCCGGTTGCTCTGGAACGGAATGTTTTTATTCTTGCTGGGTTTACTCACGGGTCTCGTTGAGCAGAAATTCAATAACCCGCGCATGGGGCTTGCTGCACACCTAGAAGGCGTGATGAACGGAACCTTCCTCGTTGCGTTGGGTGCCGCTTGGGCGGAGGTGAGGCTGTCTTCGCGACTGAAGACTGCGGCGTACTGGAGCGCACTGTACGGTACGTACGCAAATTGGGCGGTCACCACACTTGCGGCTATCTTCGGCACGGCAGCTATGTCGCCGATTACATCAGACGGTCATAGCGCCCAGCAGTGGCAGGAGGGCATTGTGACGTTCGGCTTCATGAGTGTCGGCCCAATAATAGTTGCCTGTTCTATCCTCGTCCTTTGGGGGCTGCGGCGAAACGCCGTGTCGTAAACATTGACATGAAGACGGCTAACCCTGCGTTCGAGAGGGACGCGCCAAAAGCGGCGCGCCCCTCAACTTTACGTTGGGTCCCGCTGAACACCGTTAGATCATCTTGGAGAAATCAATGAACACGAGGCTTATCGGCAAGTCGCTTGCCCTCTCTGCAGTCCTTGTTTGTGTCCTCGCTACGGCGGGTCAAGACAACGTCGGAGCACTGCTCACGCTCAAGGTCTCCAGCGAAGCTCCGCCTGAAGCGGGCACAACCAAGCGCGCCAGCGTGGAAAGCTCCGTTCTCGTCGCGTTCAACGAGAAGTTCGCCATGCAGGTAAGTCCCTTCAGAGTGGAGCTCACTGCTGCGAGCGAGGCGTCTGCCGCCGGCGTCACGGTCACGCTGTACGACACAAGGACAGAGCCTCCTGTATTCGTAGGTACGGAGAAGGTCAATGTTCCTGTTTCGGGCAGCAGCACGGCGCATATGACGGGCGTAGACGGAACAGCCTATGCGGTTGCTGTGCAGTTCAAGCCCGCCCAGCTTCCCGCTGGCAAGCCGTAGTGGGCATATCGGGCCGACGCCCAAGGCGCGAACGTCATGCAGGCGAAACCTAACGAATAAGGATAGATCGCGCGAAGCCGCGATCTGATCCGTTTGTTGGACAGGCCCGGTGAAGGTGGGTGCTCGGAGAGGGAAAGCCGCTGTAGATTGATCCGAGAATTCGGCTGCGGCGTGCGGCTCGCAATGGCCGCTTGGGTGATGGCAGCGGGTGTTCAACGACGCGCGATGCGTTGACGATGGTGACGCCACCCGATTTTGAGCGAGCCTATGTAGCGGCAGGCCTGTGACAGGCGCAGACCGTGGCGTGGCAAGCGTTGTTTGAATCGTCTCAGTGCGTGATGACCTCCATCGGGCTGGGTTTGTCAGGGCGCAGCGTCTGGGGCGCACTGCACGGGCTTGACGGTGCTGGCATACGTCGGCGCACAATCACCATGGGCTGCCCGCAGGCACAGAGCCACAGCGATCGTGTGGGTGGCGGCTCGGGTAGCGCACCGTGGCGGGGCGGCAAGAGGAGTGGCTCCTGCTCCGCAATGACACCGCGGTACAGATAGCGCCCCAGATAGCGAAGCGCGCCTGCCCATCGCCCACCGACTTGCAGTCGACCACCCACAGGTCTGGCAAATTGGCCGGCAGTGTGAGCCCGGCTTGAACCAATGCGTCCTTGAATTTGGCGGCAAACACCTTGGCCAGCGCCTTGTGGCTGAACAGAAATCCGCCCCTGGCAGACTTCTGGCTGTTTGGTGCTTTGCCCCCTTGGACCTTGGTGCGCCACAGACGCTGCTCGGTGTTGAGCGCGGCAGCCGGCAGCCTTGCCACCCATGACGAGCAAGGTTCGCAAATACGGGTCACCGGCCTTGGTGATGCGTCCCAGGCGCTGCTTGCCACCGGAGCTGTACTGACCGGGCACCAAGCCCAGCCAGGCACAGAACTGGCGACCACAGCTAAAGTCGTGACCCTTGTCTTCCGCGACCTTGGCGACGGCGGGCAACTATTCGGTGCAACTCCCGGCGTTGCGCGACTACAAACTCGGTGCCTCCATTTACACTTTGCTGAAGGTGCAAAGGTCTGCCCGAACCACTGAGAGGGATGCACTTGTGATCAGCTTGCGCATGCTCAATCACGACCGGTTTGATACCAATTTCTGGGACCGTTCTTTTCGCCTGATGCTGCACGATGTACCGATGGCGCCTGAGAGCGGTCTTAACGAGTTGGTGCGCGCTCAATCAGCCAGAGAAGGCGAAGTGATATTTTTTATCCCGCGCGCAACCACTGAAGGAAAACTAAAGATCATCAATGGCGATGACAGCACCGAAATCGCATTGGTGCTGGCGCCAACCCGCTAGAGTGCACCGGCTCTGGGGCACATCAGGTGCGCGGCGAATAGGCCATGCACCAGCCTTCGGCCGAGATTTCGCCATCGATAATCGCACAGACACTTTTCCCGCTGGGGCTGACCGAATACAGATTGCAGCTAGAACAGTGTCTGCCCGCATTGGGCTTGTCCTGGTAGAAAAAGTCTTTCTTGTCTGCCTTGGCCGCTTTCACCGTGCGCGGTGCGCCGGCTATCGCCGTGACGACGGCGCCCAGCAACAGATGAGTGCCTCTGAGCAGACCCCGGCGACGGGTTATGGGTGCTTGTGACTTTTCCATGATGATCTCCTTGTCATGACGTGCAGCGGCTGCCGGCCGCATCCAGCTACTCAGAACGGAAACCAGGCCAGCAGAAACAGGGTGTTGTTGTCGCTGGCGTTGCGGCCGAAGCCGTCGTAGTTGGTGCTGGCACCATTGAACTTCTGATAGGCCGTGTACTGCAAGGTAAAGCGGCGGTCGCGCCAGGGTAGCCAGTTCAGCTCCAGGATGACAGCCGCACTGTCGGGACTGCCGTTGGCGCTGCCGTTGACCGCCTCGCCAGTGTTGTAGATGCCGGCGTCGGCGCTACCGTCGGTGCGCTGGTAACCCAGGCTGATGCCGTATTTGGTCTGGTAGTAGTAGGTCAGCTTTGCACTCAGGTTGTTGAGCTGGATGCTGGGGTTCGACGAACGTTCAGCCGCAAACGTGGCGTTCAGATCCTGCTGCTCGCGGATGTAGGCGATCTGTCCACTGAAGCGATGTGCGTCGGTGACAAATTGGTACTGGGCGTCGACGCCGACGTCGCGGTACCGGTCGGTCGGACCGGTGGCCGCGCTGGGGTCTGGAAATCTGTTCGCGATGAGGCCAAAGGTACCCACCATCGCCGATTGCGTGCCACCATCCCACTCGTGCTGCAGTGCAAAACGCCAGTAGGGCGCCACTCCGTCGAGCACGGCCGCCTCGTTGCGATCAACACCAGCGCGAAAAACCGAAAACGCGTTACTGGCGGTGCGATAACCACCCAGCTCGGCATACAGGGTGCGATTCCACATCGAATAGGCCGTCAGCCCCACCACTTGTTGCGCCAATCCTTCCTGCAGCAGCGTGGCAGCCTCCGGTGTTGGGGCGACGGCGGAACTGGCGAACGGGAAGCCCCAGGTCGGCGTTGTGTTGTAGATGTCGGACATGGTCGGGTTGTTGTTCAGGCTGAGCCCGTAGCTCACGTCCAGGTTGTCGCTTTTGTATCGATTGCTAAGGCGCAGATCGACGTTGTCGATGGAACTGGTATGACCCAGACCGTCGTAGGTCCACTGGACGAAGCCGCCCGCGTGCTCGGAGATTCGCCCGGCCAGGAACAGGCTGAACTGCTGCAGCGCCAACTCATCCTGCATCGGGAAACTGCTGGCGTCAGTGCCTGCGGTGTTGGTGTTGGCGGTATGTGACAGCGATGCCTGCACGAAGCCGGCCAGTGGTAGCAGGGGCGGGTTGCCGTCCCTGGCGAACGACACCAGCGGGCGCTCGCCGCTGGTCACCGGCTTTATCAAGGTGTAACCACCCAGCTTGAACTGGCGACCGACGGTGGTCAATTCCAGCCAGCTCAGGTGGCAGGCCACGCACTCCAGCCCGGTCTGGCGTGCAAAGCTGGGCACCGCATGCGCATCGGTGAGCGCTGAAAAAGTTCCGACCAAGCCGAAACCCAGTAGCGACAGCCGTCTCGATATTCTCCCCATGGCAACTCTCCTTCGCGTGGATGCTTGACCAAACACTGATTGCGCTTGGTACGAAACCAGTTTAGGAGCATGAAAGAGTAGGACGAAGTGGGACAACACCGCTTTAAAGGTGCGGGTCTGTCCCCATTCGTTGTGGGGCAGACCGGTCAACGCATGGGCGGTTGGTGATCGGTCCAGCCAAAAAAGGCGCAGACCTCGGCACGCTGGCGCTGTGCATCGGCATAGCCCAGCGCCATCAACTCACGGGTGTAGCTGGATTCGAACAGCAAGTAACTGGCCAGCGCGGAGCCCTTTTGATCGGAAGCTTTGGCCGAGACGCCAACCCCGCCCAGCATGGTACGCACTGCGGGCGGCAAATCGCCCACATAGCGCGCGGCGATGGCGTCCAGCCGCTGCGAAGGCGCAATCATCAGCAATTCCACTGGGCGCAAGGCACTGGCAGCGCGCGCCTCAGACGGCACCAGTGACAAAGTCTGGTTGACGCGGCGCACCCGTTCCACATCCACTGCCAGGGCGTCCAGAAAAATACTCGATAGCGCGTGTCCGGCAATTTGCGCCAGCGACGGGTAAATGTTGGCGGCAAATGCATTGGGGTCGGTCCTGGGCTCTGTCATGCGCCCGGCGCCGACCACCAGAATATGACTCGCGCCCAGGTGAATAGCGGCTGCGACAGGTGCCGACTGGCGCATGGAGCCGTCGCCAAAATATTCGGTGTGACCGTCGAGTTGCAGCGGCATGGCCGGAAAGACGAAGGGAATCGCCGAGGAAGCCAGCAGATGCTCGTAAGTGATGGAATCACGTACCGAGCGCCGACGTGATCGTACCCATGGCGTGAGCTGCGGGGCTGCCTCAAAAAAAGTGATGTGCTCGCCGGAGCTGTAGCTCGACGCGGTAACGGCCAGCGCCTGCATATGCCCGGCGCGGATGAGTTCAGGCAGGCGATGCAGCGGCACCATGCGGTCCAGCAAGTCACGCAGCGGGGCATTGTTGAGCAGCGAGCGTGGCTTCATGCGCCGCCATTTGGCGACCAGCCAGCCCAGCGACAGCAAAGTGATCAGGATGGCACCCGAGCGCAACATGCTGAAGGAGTCAGAACGGTAGACCTGTTCGGCATGAATGTTGGTCCAGACATCGACGATGAGCCGCACGGCACCGTCGAAATCATCGGCGCCACAGGCCAGCGCCGAGGCGTTAAGGGCACCGGCCGAAGTGCCGGTGATGATCGGAAACGGATTGGGTTGGTCTTGTGCGCCAGCGGCCTTTCTGATGTCGGCGATGGCCTGCAGCACGCCAACCTGGTACGCAGCGCGAGCCCCGCCACCGCTCAGGACCAGTCCAACTGTGGGTAGTGGGGGGGCAGAATTCTGCATCGAATCATTATCCTCTGTCCCCGGGGGTTAAAGAATACTTCGCTAGACTACAGCCCTTCAGGAGTAATCAATGGCAGTGACAGAGCAGACGCTGATGGACGCACTTAAAAGTGTCGTCGATCCCAATACCGGACGCGATTTCGTGTCGTCCAAATCAATCAAAAATTTGACTATCAATCAGGGTGACGTGGCTTTTGACGTCGAGCTGGGTTACCCCGCCCAAAGCCAGATCCCCGGTTTTCGCAGGGACTTGATCGCTGCCGCCAAGGCAGTGTCTGGCGTTGCCAACGTGTCGGTCAACGTCAACATGAAGATCACCGCGCATTCGGTACAGCGCGGTGTGCAACTGTTGCCTGGGGTAAAGAATATTGTGGCGGTGGCCTCCGGCAAGGGCGGTGTCGGC
>JANXLW010000386.1 GCA_025354965.1 Betaproteobacteria bacterium | reverse complement strand
GCCAGCAGGCTGGGGTCGATCGTGACACGCTTCACATCGTGTTTGCAGTTCATCGTGACCTTGACCAGGCCAGCACCCGACTCCCCCGTGACTTCAACAAGTCCAAGTTCCTCCTGGGCCTTTTTCATGTTGTCCTGCATGGCCTGCGCCTGCTTCATGAGGCCGGCGAGTTGTCCTTTGTTGAACATGGATATTCCTTGGTTTGAGTTTGAAATGGAAATTCTTTGGCACTTCAGTTCGTCATTGCGAGCGATCAGCCCGGCTTGATGCTGCCAGGTACGATTTTCGCCCCAAAGTCACGCATCATGGTCTGCACAAACGGATCTTCAAAAATGATTTTTTCGGCCGCCAGTTGACGCTCGGCGATTTGCGCCATGTTGCGCCGCGCCGGGCTGTCGGTAACCCGTCCAATTTCCACCGCCAGGCGCACATCGTGGCCCACCGCCTGCAATGCCGTGGCCAGCCGATCACGGCTGCCCGACTGGTTGAGCGACTCGCGCTCAACGCGCAAGATCCACTGGTCGGTGTCGCGCGCCACCAGTTGCGACTGCAGCGCCAGCTCGCGCACCATGGCAGTGATGGCATCGCCAGCGATCAGCCGGCGCACCGTGTTGTGCCAGAACTCACCTTCCTCGGTGGGAAGCAACACGCTAGCTGACTGGCCGGTCACAGCCTCGGTGCGCGATTCGCTCTGCACCCGCACTGGAATGCCCACAATTTTTTCAGCCGCTTGACCAGCACTGACGACACTCGAAGCTCTATTTTGTTCACTGACCAATGGTTGACCTGCGGTCACGCGGGTGCCAACCACGTGCAGTTGCTGGCCGGGCGGCGGCGACGCAGTCGCCACCGAAGCAGGTGCGACCACTGGCACCGGTAGTTCAGCACGAGCCGGTCGCGGCAGCGGTACCGCGACCACCGGCTGGACTTCAGCCGGAAGACTTTTCAGAGTTTTTTTTTCCGCCAATGGCTGGCGGACCGGGTCGGGCTTGAAGGCCAGCAAGCGCAGCAATACCATCGTCAGCGCCGCATATTCGTCCGGCGCCAGACCCAACTCGGCGCGTCCGTGCAGGCAAATGCTGTACAGCAGCTGCGTCTCGTCGACCGGCATCAATGCCGCAAGGCGGATCATATCCGACGCCTCCGGGTCTGTTTCGTCGACCTGCGCTGTGACCGCCGGCAACGCCTGCACTACCGCCATGCGCTGCAACACCGTGCTCATTTCTTCCAGAGTGGAAGCGGCACTCAGTCCATTCAGACGCAAAACCTCAGATGTTTCTACCACCGTCTTGCCGTCGCCATTGGCCAGGGCTTCCAGCAAGCGAAATACATAAGAGCGGTCGACGCTGCCCAGCATCTGGCGCACCGTTGCTTCTTCCAGCCGACCGGCGCCAAAGGCAATCGCCTGATCGGCCAGACTCAAGGCATCGCGCATGGAGCCGCGCGCTGCACGCGCCACCAACCGCAGCGACTGCACATCGGCCGGCACGTCCTCGGTTTGCAAGACTTTTTGCAGGTGCTCGCGAATTGTCTCGGGCGCCATCGGTCGCAGGTTGAACTGCAGGCAGCGCGACAGCACGGTGACCGGCACTTTTTGCGGATCGGTGGTGGCGAGCACAAATTTCAAATAGTCGGGTGGCTCTTCCAGCGTCTTCAACATGGCGTTGAAGGCGTGGCCAGTTAGCATGTGTACCTCGTCGATCATGAAGACCTTGAAGCGCCCTTGCACCGGCTTGTACACCGCCTGTTCCAGCAGCGACTGCACCTCGTCCACACCGCGGTTGGAAGCGGCATCAAGCTCGGTGTAGTCGACAAAGCGGCCTGAATCAATGTCGGTACAGGCCTGGCACACGCCACACGGCTTGGCCGTGATGCCGCCCTGCCCGTCGGGCCCCTGGCAATTGAGCGACTTGGCCAGAATTCGCGACACTGTGGTCTTACCAACACCACGCGTACCGGTGAACAGATAGGCATGGTGCAAGCGCTGTGTCGTGAGCGCGTTGGAGAGCGCCTGCACCACATGGTCCTGCCCCACCATCTCGGAAAAATTGCGGGGGCGGTACTTGCGAGCGAGCACGAGGTAGGACATGTTTCGATTCTAAAGTGAAGAGTGACCCACACGCTGTCCCAGTGGTTCACTTACAATGGGTTTTGACGGGCCTTCCCGCATGGTGAAGCGGCCAACCGGGTCAGGTGGGGAACCAAGCAGCCCTAACTGTGAAGCCAGTGCCGGGGTCAAGGCTCGTCAACCTAATCTGCCTTGACGGCTATATTCTGCGTCACACAGTGTCTACCGCTGCCGACAGGTTCTTTTTGACGCCCGGCCTGTCACTCAATTTGCCCGGACTGTCTCGCCATAACGCACTCCATCGCATTGCGCGTGTAATACAGAATCGGTAGGCCTACATTCTCTTCACCGGGCCGTGGTGGCCTGAAATTGGAGAGAAAAATGGATACAAGTCGCACAACACGTTTTGCCGGACTGATGCTCGCAGTGCTGATTGCGGCTACCCTTAACGGTAGCCTGCTTTGGACGTTCAATGCAGCGGCGCAAGAAGGCATTGTCGCCAACCCGGGGAAGGCGCCAACCGTGGTGACACTGGACGCGGTCACGATCGTCGCCCATCAGTCCTGAGCCTGTGAAGACCCTTTTGTTTTTGATCGGCTGGTTCATCCTGCTTGCGTTGTGCTGGCCACTGGCCGTGCTGGCGCTCGTGCTCTGGCCCATCGTCTGGCTGCTTTCAATCCCGCTGGCACTGGTGGGTATCGGTGTTGGTGCGCTGCTGGCGTTGATCAAAACTCTGCTGTACCTGCCAGCAAGATTGCTGGGCTATCGAGCGTGAGGTTGATGAGGTGCGCAAGGCATGGCAACAAAGCGCCGGACCTTCAAATTCCGTGGCTCTCAAGCCTGACGACACCCTTGGGCGTGTGCAGGGTTGCAATGATGTTGGCCGGACCCTCGGCAACTGCAATACCCGCAAGACCGATCGCCGCGTAAGCGGCTTGCAGCTTGATGGCCGCGGGATGCGTGACGGCAATTCCTTGCAACGTAACGCCGGAACGTGCCAGGCTGTTTCTGGGGTGCAATCGCAGCGGCTCGGCGTCACCTGCTTTACCCCATTGAATCAAGGTTGGAAGTGCGCCGTTGAACAAGCGTTGCCCATCCTGGCGCACGGTGATTTGCCATTGCAGCAAGCCACGGCGTGAATGTCGGCTGGCCGGCACCACCGGCCCACGGTCGATGGCTTGCGCCTGCAAAGCCGCACAAGTGGCCTGGATGTCGCCTGTATTGGCAACAAAATGCACAAATCGCGGTTCGATGGCGACAGCGGCCTGCAGCGTCGCGTCATCCATGTCAAACCAGCGCAGGGTGAACGCATTCTTTGGACGCGCGGCAGCGGGATTGATTGCGATGATTTCAAGATACGCCAGTGGGTTGGCAGGCGATGCGATCTTGAACAATCGATTATGTGTTGCATACAGCGCATGTTCACCGCCGGGGCCAGGCGTGACACCCATCTTGGCCTCGCACCACTGTGCGCCAAGCTCCAGCGTCTGCGCCACGACGACCAGGTGATCAATTTGTGCTTTCAACATGACAGTATTACCAAGGCAGTTGCTTGCCATCGTAGTTGAAGAAATGTCTGCTGTCGGCAAACGTCAAGCGATCAAACTGTTGTCACCCATGGAGCCCACTTCTTCCAACACGTTCAAAACGGACCGAACTGAATTAAACCGCTTTGCAAGTCATCAAAAATGGGTGCTGGCGGCAATGTTGACCATGCCGGATTCACCCACGTAAGCGTGGTAGCTGATTTTGTTGCCATAGGCGCTGGATTGCGCGATTTTCCATTGCGCCATCAGGCTTCTTCCAGAGATGTCGTAGGCGAGGCTGAACATGCCGTCCGCAAACGATGTCAGCGGAAGTCCGATACGCTTGCGATTACTGTCGTGACGGGAATCAAAAGCAACAAAATATTCTCGCAGGTTGGTCTCGATATTCTTGCTGGAATTCTCGACCTCTGACAGAAGCACTTTGTCGGAATTCGTCGGCACCTCGGGTAGGCTGGCATAACGTGACGGCAACAGGCCGGCCTCCTGAGCGAATGACACTTGGGAGGCGACAGCAACAAATAACAGAAGGACCGTGAAGGGTGGCTTCAAGAAGTTCTCTTTTAAACGTGATTGCACTATCACACGAAATATTCAAAGTGGGGGATGTCGCTGCCAGCGAAGAAGTAAGCAAGTCGGAACCTTTGTTACCTAAAGTATCGTTGCCAACAGGGTTATTGGTCAGGTGTCATTCGGCGTCATAGGTATCAACAACGGATGCCCAAGACTTCAGTACGACGGATTGTTACAACCTCGATTGCCAGGGTTTCGGTAGCTTGCCTGCGAAATGTCAACCAAGGACACAACGCTACTTGGCGCCCAGGTAGGCCAATGCACCCTGCCCGGCCCGCTTGCCGCTGGCCAGGCAAGCGGTCAGCAGATAGCCACCAGTAGGCGCCTCCCAGTCAAGCATCTCGCCAGCACAAAACACGCCAGGCATTTGCACCAGCATCAGGTTTTGATCCATGCCTTCAAATAGCACGCCGCCTGCCGTACTGATGGCTTCATCCATGGGCCGTGTTGCCGCCAGGGTGATGGGTAGCGCTTTGATGGCCACAGCAAGCTGATCGGGGTCGCTCATTTGCGTCTTGTCCAGGCGCTCATGCAGCAGCGCGGCCTTGATGCCTTCAATGCCAAGGCGACTTTTAAGATGGCTGGAAAGTGAGCGCGAGCCGCGCGGGTGGCGTACCTCGGCCAGCACGCGTTGGGCCGCCATGTCAGGCAGTAAATCGAGCTGAAATGTAGCTTGCCCGAGACGGATGATCTCGTCCCGCAGCAAGCTGGACGCGGCGTAAATCAGGCTGCCCTCGACGCCCGTGGCCGTAGCCACAAACTCGCCTTTGCGCTGAAAACTTCCGTCCTGCAAAGTGGTCAGATTGATCGCTACCGATTTGAAGGGTTGTCCGGCAAAACGGCTGGCAAAATATTCGCTCCAGCCACCTTGGACATCAAAGCCACAGTTGCTGGGCAGCAGCGGCGCCACCGCCACACCTCGCGCCTTTAGCCATGGCACCCAGGCACCATCAGAACCCAACCTTGCCCAACTTGCACCGCCCAGCGCCAGTACTACGGCATCCGCTTGGGCCAGAACCGGGCCATCGACAGTATCAAACCTCAGCTCAGTACCGTCAATGCTGTCAGCACGCCAGCCGGTCCAGCGATGGCGCATGTGAAACTGCACGCCCGGTCCGGCAACTGCAGCGCCCACCGGATGGCGCAAGCGATGCAACCAGGCACGCAGTAACGGCGCCGCTTTCATGTCGGTGGGAAAGACCCGCCCTGAACTACCGACAAAGGTGTCAATCCCCAGTGCTCTGGCCCAGGCGCGTACCTGTGTGCCCCCAAAGTCCTTCAGCAGAGGTTCAATCTGTTGGCGTCGACCGCCATAGCGAGAGGCAAAAATACCAGGGGGCTCAGAGTGCGTCAGATTCAACCCGCCCTTGCCAGCCAGCAAAAACTTGCGGCCCACCGTGAGCATGGCGTCATAAATATGTACCGCCACACCGGCCGCCGAGAGCACATCGGCAGCCATTAAACCGGCCGGGCCCCCGCCCACCACAATCACTTTTTTCATGCGGCATCCGCCAGTTCTAGCAGGCAGCCTTGCGCGGTCAAAAACGCCGCCTTGACCACTTGATAGGGGTAAATGGCCTGCACTGCGTCCCGGTAGCGGCACAACTGCGCCACCAACTCCGGTTCTTCTTGCGGTGCCTGACCCGACTTGTAGTCCAGCACCCACCACTCGCCCGCACGGCCGGCATCCTTACGTTGAACCAGCCGGTCCAGCCGCAACGCCTCCCCCCGGTAAATCAACTCCACTTCGTCGCCCTGCCAGCCAATCACATTGTTGTCCCAGGCCCAGGCGCCAGCACCTAGCAAGATGCGCTGTGCCATGGCCGCGGCCTGTGCACCCTGCGTCGACGAAAGCTCAAACTCGCGCGCCGCAGCTGCAACGTTTCGGCTCGCAACATCGCCCCATTGCAGCAGACGATGCATCGCTTTACCGATGCGGGCTGACGCAGAGCCCGGATCATGATCGGCGTC
The DNA here is from genome assembly GCA_025354965.1 of Betaproteobacteria bacterium. Taxonomy (GTDB): domain Bacteria; phylum Pseudomonadota; class Gammaproteobacteria; order Burkholderiales; family Burkholderiaceae_C; genus Rhodoferax. The sequence goes on along the minus strand of JANXLW010000386.1, from coordinate 10,352 downwards.
GCCCTCATGCGCTGGTGTCTCGTTCTTTAAAGCGTCATTCGCATTAGCTGCCCTGCCTGGCGGCAATTCTCTGATGTAGAAAACGTCGGCTGGATCGGACCTTAAACTGGTTGCCACGGAAACTGATGCGATGGCGGGGTCGAATGCCACTTCACGCGCCATGCCGCAGAGGCGCTGCCACCAGCTGCGCTCAGCCGTTCGATAGGCTTCAATGCTCGAAATCATCAAGGTGTGCCGAGCCCGCGTCAAAGCCACATACAAGGCATTGAGTTCTTCGCGTTGGCGCTCCCGTCGCTCCGCAACCAGTGTCGGCACGGCACACGCCGGTGGCTGACTTTCGCTGGCCAGGAAGACAAACTTTTCCGGCCAGGCCGCCTCACCGGGCCAGTCCACCAGCACGCCCATGGTCTCGGCATTGCGCTCAGGGGTGTCAGTATCCAGCAGCAGCACGCTATGAGCCTCAAGCCCCTTGGCACCGTGGATGGTGAGCAGGCGCACAGCTTGTGGGTTGACGGCCGCAGGTGCCAAAACGCCACCGGCTTTGAGTGCACGCACGAAAGCATAAGGCGTGGCGAAACGACCGCCACCCATTTGCAGCGATACACCTAGCAGCGAGCGCAAATTTGCCAGTACCGTGTCGCGCTGGGTGGCCGGTGCGACAGCGGCAAAGCGCGCCAGCACATCGCCGTTGGTATAAATAGCCTGCAGCGCGTCGTGTGGCGGCAATTGGTCCAGCCATGCTTTCCAGCGCGTCAAACAGGCTGTCACCTCGCGTCCATCAAGCGTGATCAGCTTCGCCATTTTTAGCAGATCAAACCAAGGCAGGTTGAATTTGCGCTGTGCCAGAGCGAGCTGCACAAGAGCATCATCCTGAACATCAAACAATGGCGACTTGAGCACACGCGCCAGTGACAGATCATTCTGGGGCGACACCAGCACGTCGCACAAGGCGACCATGTCCTGCACCTCGCAACAATCGATCAACTCGGTTTTTTCGCCAACCTGGACCGAGATGTGCAGCTTGCGCAACTCGTCCTGCAACGGCAACAAGGCGGAACGCCGGCGCGACAGCACCATGACCTCTGAGGCTGGCAGGCCAGCGAGTTGCTGTGCAATCCAGCGCGCCGCTTGGCGCGCTTCCAATGTGCGCAATGTGTCTTCCGGCACTTCACGCGGCGTCGTGAGGCTGTCGCGCCATTGGGCCGTCTCAGCTAACGTGTCGTCACCATCCGTTGGCGCATTCTGCTGGCGTGCTGAGCGCAAGATCTGTGGCAATTTGCACACTGCCCCCAGTTCCGAAGAACTCGTGGTGTGCGCGCGAAATCCCGCATAAGCATCGGTCTGACAAGCCTCACCCATGGCGCTGTTCACGGCGGCAATCACTTCTGTGGCGTTGCGTCGGGTATGGTCGCAACCCAGCAAATCACCGCCAAGGGCATCACGCACAAAGTCTTTTGCCGCCCGAAACACCTGTGGCTCGGCACGGCGAAAGCGGTAAATACTTTGCTTCGGATCGCCCACGATAAAGACGCTGGGCGCGGTGGCACCGGCGCCGGCATAGCCACTGAGCCAGGCGCGCAATGCCTGCCACTGCAGTGGATTGGTATCCTGAAACTCGTCAATCAGCAGGTGCTTGATGCGCGCATCAAGACGTTCCTGTAGCCAACCCGACAGCACCGGGTCCCCCAGCATCACCAGGGCAGCACGCTCCACGTCGTTCATGTCGACCCAACCGCGCTCGCGTTTGAGGGAAGCAAACTCTTTGAGCAGCATGCGGGTGAGCCGAGCCATGCGCTGTTGGTAAATCCAGGCTGCATGCTGCGCCCTGGCTGCCAGCACGCGCAGTACCAGCGCTTGAGCGTCACGCACCAACTCGATGCCAACCAACTTGTCACTAAACTTGCGCGGCGTACTCTCCTTCGTCAGCAGGGCACTGAACGCAGCCGACAGGTCGCCGCTCAAGAGCGCCGTTTCAAGCTCAAGACCTTTGGCGGCAAAAGTTTTGGTACTGGCCCGGCCCAGCGCCTTGGCGGCATCCATCAGCAATTGCCTGTGTCGCGACTGGGCAAGCAGATAGTCATCGGGCACCGGTAGACCGGCAAACTCGGGATACTGAACACCGAAGGCTTGCACCGATCGATCAATCACCCCATGCGCATCGGCCAGGGCAAACTCGGTGCGTTTGTCGAGCGCCGTTTGCAAGGCTTTTTCAGTCTGCGAGCGGCCATACTCAAACACCACTGCCTCAAAATCGGTCCTGAGGCCCGGATCGGGCGCAGCCGGTGCAGCCAGTACCGCATAAAAACGCCGCCACACCAAAGCTTTGGCCGCTGCATCGTCCTCCAATAGCTCGTAGCTGGCGGGTAATTCCATTTGCTGCAGCACGGCCAGCGGTGCGCCGCGCAGCAGGGCAGCAAACCATCCGTGAAAGGTACGAACCTGCACCTGGCGACCACTGGTGAGAATGCTTTGATAGAGCCCTGAAAGTTGCTTCGGCAAGCTGGACGTCGCCTGCATATCGGCAGGAATTGCGACACCACGATCCCGCAACTCTTTGATCAAAGTATCACGATCGGCTTGGGCAAACTCGATCAGCCATTTGTACAAGCGCTCGCGCATCTCGCTGGCCGCCTTTTTGGTGAAGGTGATGGCCAATATCTCATGCGGTTGCAAGCGCCCCTGCCCGCTCTGCAAGTCCATGCCCTCCAGCAGCGCACGCACTATGCGCGACACCAGCATCCAGGTTTTACCGGCCCCGGCACAGGCCTCCACTGCCACGCTACGGCGCGGGTCACACGCTATCGCGTAGAAGGCTTCGGCGCTGACCGGCTGTCCATTGTGTTGGTAGGCAGGCTGGGGTTCGAGGTTGGACATTTGTTGAAGAGGTTCCGTTACATGCGCGTCATCGCCGCAGTCTTTTCTTTTTGAGTATTCCCCTTTATCCCCCAACCCCTTTCCACCCCCGCCGGGGCGCAAAGGGGAGCCGACAGCCGCATTTGGCCTTGTGTCTGAAGATTGCAAGTACACGCACACTGTTTCGTCGCAGTGCGTCGAGTCTCGTTGAGATTCAACCCCTGTCGCCGGAATCAAAGCGGCACTCCTTCCCTTAAAGCACCCGGCCACATGAGGCTCCTCTCTTCCGCCCGGCGGGGCGGGGGAGAGGCGGGGGAGAATGAGTGGGGAAACAATCACAAAGAAGTTGCCTCCATGTCATGCCCAGAAATCTTTCCGACACAAGCCCCGCGCAGCGCAAAATTCGCAGGCTTTACCTTCACCCAGCGCCGCCATCGGGTGGCCTGCCGAGATACGCGCCATGTCGGAGGCAATACCCTCCAGCAACTGATCGCGTGCACCCACAATGTCAGTCGGCACATAGCTGCGGGTGGCATCTTTTTCACTCACATTGACATAGGCGGCGGCCAGTGTGTCGTCGGCCAGCAAGGTGGCGTAGAAGGCAAGCTGCGTGTCTTCCAGTGACTCCTTTATACGCTGGGCAGTGGTGCTACGCGCCTCGGTTTTGTAGTCAATCACCAACGCACTACCATCGGCTAGCCGGTCAATGCGGTCGATCTTGCCGACCAGGCTCAAGCGGCCCAGTGGCATTTCTTTCCACTCTTCTGCGGCAACAAAAGTGGTACCGCTGGCTTCGTGCTCGCTCAGCCATTGCAGGTAACCATCACGCACACGCGGCCAAGCGGCGGAGAAAGGGAGGAATTCACTTTTCGCCAAACCTTGCGCACCTGTGACTTGTTCAGCGGCGGCATTGATTAGTTCCACGCGCAGCGTCATGTCGTGCGTCGGTGCCTGGTTCAAGGCTTCATGAAAATATTTGAGAACGCTGTGTAGCCAGTTTCCAAAGTCGCGCTTGCCCAACTCGATGTCCAACTCGTCCGATTCCCTCAGTTTCAACAAACGCAGTGCGAAAAACCGGTAAGGGCAGCGGCGCAGATCTTCATAGGCAGTGGCTGACAGTCTGGTCAGAGACAAGTCATCGCCCGGCGGCGCGGGCATGACGCAGGGCTGCGCTGTGAGGGTGCGCAACGCGCCAGGATCCGCAGTGAGTTCAAGTGCCTGACGCAAGCGCAATTCCTGCACAAAGGCACTGGCCATCAGCTTCTCACCACCCTCGCTTTGACGCCACAGCAGGTCGACATGTGGAAACTGTAAAGCGTAGTGCCAGCCAGCCCGCGCGGCCGCACCCAGTTGCTCGCGTGAAGGCAGTCCCAGCAGGGCACGCTGAGTCGGAGTCCACATGGCGGACGGCTCGGGTGACACTGGCTGCCGTTGCTCGTCACAACCCGGCAGCACCACGGCCGCCAGGGGACGCCCCAGCAACTGACTCAGCGGAAGAATGATGACTTGCGCGTCAGCCGGATGTTGCGGTAAAAAATTGACTCCTTCAAGCGTTTGACCGACCCAGGCGGTGAACTCGTTCTGACTCATGCGCCTCGTGATGTCGGTAAACTCAACTTCAGCACCGTCGCGCAGACGCAGCGCGTCCAGCACGGCCTGACCTGCCGGGTCCTGCGACAGGCCGGGCCATTGCCCGGCGCCCTGCAATGCCTGGCGCAGATCCGCCAGCCAGCGAAGTAGAGAGCGCCCGGCTTGCAGGCTATCGCGCATAGCTTGCACCTGTTGCACCAGCGCATCGCCGCCGGCTACCGAACGCCAATCGCGGGCGCCGGCGCGGCGCCAGCTGGTCTCCGCTTGCGACACCGCAAGCGGGTCAAAAGTCGGCGCATTCTTGAGCCAGTCCAGCACCGCATCGGTCGACGCATCCCACACCTGCGCCCGCAGCAGGCTCATCAGTGATGCAGCAGCCCTGGTGGTGGACAAGGTCCAGCCGGTCTCATCGCGCAAAGCTACACCGCGCTCACCCAGCATGGCACTTACCTGGCGCGTCAGGACCCGGTCCTGCGCCACCAGTGCCACCGGACTGCGTCCGGCAGCCAGATGCACCATCACACAAGCCGCGGCGCGCTGTGCCTCGTCCTGTGCATCGGCGGCGGCGTGCAATGCCAACACTCCGTTGCCACGACTCAAACCTGGCGTCGCACCCAATGGCAGTGCGACGGCCTTTTCACCCAACGCCCGCCGCAGCGCCAGCGCCAGGGGTTCCGTCTGAAAACCTTCCAGCACCACAAGCAAATCAGGTGTCGCGGAAAAAACCGGATCGGTGGCGTAACTTGAGCTTGCTGCCCAGGCCAGCGCAATACGGGCTATAGCGGCTTCCAACGCCAGCACTGGATCTTCCAGGCCCGAGGCCAACGTCGCTCCCAACTGCGTACCCCACTGCGAGCGCTCTGTCGGCGCCACTGCAGCGGCGATGCGAGCCAGGCTCCATGCCGCTTCCATCAAGCGCCCTGACAACAAGTTTTGCTGTGCGGACAGCCCGGCGCGCGACAGCAGCGAAGCCGCTGTCAAGACGTCGCGCCCGGCGTCCAGACGCAAATCGTCGCCACCCGGTTCAACGCCACCCAGACTGCGGGTCCAATTCATGCTGGTTTCAAAGCGCGGTAAAAAATGCGCAGGCGTCTGCGCGCCGTCACTCCCCTTCAACCAGGCGTTACGGGCTTCCTGCATGAGTTGGGCATAGGGCAACACCACCACGGTGCGTGACGGGTGAACCTGACGACGGTTAATTTCGACACGTAGCTGGCCCATGACGCGCTCCCACGCCTGGTCGACATGATGTTTTTTTTCTATCTCAGCCATAGGCAACTGGCAATCGAGCGGGGGGCTTGGTTTCTGTCACAATTTCCCCACTTTACCTGTACCGATCACTTCTAGGAAAAATTATGGCCAGCGAACTTATCAAACATGTGTCTGACGCGTCTTTTGAAGCCGACGTACTGCAATCCACCGTACCGGTGCTGGTGGACTATTGGGCCGAGTGGTGCGGCCCTTGCAAGATGATCGCGCCTATTCTCGACGAAGTTTCCACTACTTATGAAGGTAAGTTGCAGGTTACCAAAATGAATGTGGACGAAAACCGCGACATTCCGGCCAAATTCGGCATTCGTGGCATCCCGACTCTGATGCTGTTCAAGGGCGGTCAGTTGGCCGCCACCAAAGTTGGCGCCATGAGCAAGGCGCAGATGACTGCTTTTATCGATCAGCAGTTGGCCTGAATGCTGACTTGATAGCGGGCTTGGTCCGACATCCTGTTGGACAAATAAATTGTGCCCTGAATTCCGGGTCAAGCCCGGAATGACATTTCCTCAAATATTCCTGTCATAATCTCCACTGTTCACCAACTCCCCCTGAGTTGGTTCGAGTTCCCGGTTTAAAACCTTGAGGTTGTGGATGCAAATCCGCCTCACACCCTACCCCCCTGTATTTCGTTCAACTCCCTAGTCAGCCACTCCATGCACCTAAACGAACTCAAGGCACTGCACGTGTCGGAAGTCCTCAAGCAAGCCGAAGAGCTTGAGATTGAAAACACCGGCCGCATGCGCAAGCAAGAGCTGATGTTCGCCATCATCAAAAAGCGCGCCCGCACCGGCGAGCAGATCATCGCCGATGGCGTGCTGGAAATTTTGCCTGATGGTTTTGGCTTTTTGCGCAGCCCCGACACCAGTTACACAGCGTCGACAGACGACATCTACATCAGCCCGAGCCAGGTGCGCCGCTTCAACCTGCACACCGGTGACATGATCGAAGGCGAAGTGCGCACGCCGAAAGACGGTGAACGCTACTTTGCCCTGAACAAGCTGGACCGGGTCAACGGTGGCGGCCCGGAAGACAACAAGCACAAGGTGATGTTCGAGAATCTGACGCCGCTGTTCCCCAAGGTGCAGATGAAGCTTGAGCAGGACATCAAGAGCGACGAGAACATCACGGGGCGCATCATCGACATCATCGCGCCCATCGGAAAAGGCCAACGGGCCCTTTTGGTAGCCCCGCCCAAGAGCGGTAAGACGGTGATGATGCAGCACATCGCCCACGCCATCAGCGCCAACTATCCAGAGATTCACATGATGGTGTTGCTGGTGGACGAGCGCCCGGAAGAAGTGACCGAAATGCAACGCACGGTGAAGGGCGAGGTGATCGCCTCCACTTTTGACGAACCGGCAGCCCGCCATGTGCACGTGGCCGAAATGGTGATCGAGCGCGCGAAACGCCTGGTTGAGCTGAAAAAAGACGTGGTAATTCTGCTGGACTCCATCACGCGGCTGGCACGCGCCTACAACAATGTCGTGCCCTCCTCTGGCAAAGTGCTGACCGGCGGCGTTGACTCCAACGCCTTGCAGCGGCCCAAGCGTTTTCTGGGCGCCGCCCGTAATGTGGAAGAAGGTGGCTCACTGACCATCATCGCCACCGCACTGATCGATACCGGAAGCCGCATGGACGAAGTTATTTTTGAAGAGTTCAAGGGTACCGGCAACTCCGAAATCCACCTGGACCGGCGTCTTTACGAAAAGCGCGTGTTCCCGTCGATCCAACTCAACCGCAGCGGCACACGGCGCGAAGAACTGCTGCTGGCACCCGAAATTCTGCAGAAAACCCGCATCCTGCGCCAATTTTTGTACAACATGGACGAAGTCGAGTCGATGGAGATGGTGCTCAAACAAATGCGTGCCACCAAGAACAACAGCGAGTTCTTCGACATGATGCGCCGCGGAGGATAACAAGGCTGTCATCCCGGGCCATACCCGGGATCCATGGATTGCGGATCAAGTCCGCAATGACCACTCAAGCTATAATTGGTAGTTTTACGCGGTAAGTACGTCGGGCTTTGAATTGCGCAATGGTTTGCTCAAGGGCTCGTCGCGGCTGGCGCAACTGATGGAGAAGATATGAAAGAAGGCATTCACCCCAATTACCGCGAAATTTGTTTCATGGACCTGTCCAATGGTTTCAAATTCGTGACCCGCTCTTGTGCCAACGCCAAAGAGATGATCAAGATGGAAGACGGCCGCGATCTGCCACTGTACAAGCTCGACACCTCCAGCGAGTCGCATCCTTTCTACACCGGTACCCAAAAATCTGTCGACAACATGGGCGGCCGCGTCGAGCGCTTCCGCAACCGTTTCGGCAAGACCGCAGCAAAATAAACTGACAAACGTTTATCATCCAAAAGGCAGCCCGGGGTACCGTGCTGCCTTTTTTCATTTTCTTCCAGCGCCCTAGCGTGAATCAACCTACTCCCGCCATCGTTGCGCAAGGCGCGGTGCGCCGTCTTCCGCGCATTGCACTGCTGTTGTTCTGCATCGCGTATGTGCTACCTGGCTTCTTTGGCCGCGAGCCCTGGAAGGAAGCCGATATGACGGCCTTCGGTTATATGGCCGAACTGGCGCATGGTGGTGTTCGGTGGCTAACGCCGCAACTGCTCGGACTGCCGCCCGAGATCGACGCGCTGCTGCCTTATTGGCTGGGTGCCTGGGCGATACAACTCGCACCATCCTGGATGGCAAGTGATGTGGCCGCCCGTATCCCTTTTGTTTTGTTGCTGACCTTGTCCCTTTTTGCCACCTGGTACGGCACCTACTATCTGGCCCGTACCCCGGACGCACAACCTGTGCCGTTTGCGTTCGGCGGCGAGGCTTTGCCGCCAGACTACGCGCGCGCCGTGTCGGACGGTGGCCTGCTGGCGTTCATAGCCAGTTTGGGTCTGGCCCAACTGTCACACGAAACAACACCTGCGCTGGCTCAACTGTGTTTTACTGCGGTGGCCTTTTTTGCGCTCGCCGCCCTGCCATTTCGCAAGCTGGTGCCCGCCATCGGGGTCACAGCGGGTCTGGCGGGACTGGCGCTATCCGGGGCACCTGCAGTGGCGGTCCTGTTGGGCAGCGGTGGTGCCCTGATTCACTGGCTGGATGAAACGCCGGGGCGCGACGAACTACGCTACCGGCCTTACTGGGCAGGGGGGATTGCGGTCCTGACCGTGCTGGTGGCCGGGCTCGCCAGTGGGCTGGATTTGTGGCGTTGGCGCATTGAGCTACCAGAGGCAAGCTGGGCTGAGTGGCGCAGTCTGGGGCGCTTGCTGCTTTGGTTCACCTGGCCGGCCTGGCCGCTGGCGCTGTGGACGCTGTGGCGTTGGCGTCAGCAACTGATTCAAGGCAAAATTCCAAGCCGACATTTGGCGCTGCCATTGTGGTTTGTCGGTGTTGCAGTTGGCGCCACGCTGACCACCGCTTCGGCTGACCGCTCCCTGTTGCTGGCACTGCCTGCCTTGGCCGCGCTGGCAGCATTTGCGCTGCCAACTCTGGGGCGCAGTGTTGCGGCCCTGATCGACTGGTTCACGCTGCTATTTTTCTCCGGTTGTGCTTTTATCATCTGGGTGGTCTGGATCGCCTTGCAAACCGGCGTGCCCAGCCAACCCGCCGCCAACGTTGCACGGCTGGCACCCGGGTTTGAGCACAGCTTCTCCTTCGCGCCTTTTGTCATTGCCATTGCCGCCACGCTGGCTTGGGCCTGGCTGGTGAAGTGGCGTGCCGGAAGGCATCGCGCCGCCATCTGGAAGAGCCTTGTCCTGCCAGCCGGCGGGGCCGCGCTATGCTGGCTGCTGCTGATGACACTTTGGTTGCCGCTGCTTGATTTCGCGCGAAGCTATGCGCCTCTGGTACACCGCACGATGGTGGTTTTAAAGCAGCCGAGCTGCGTTGAAGTGCTGGGTTTGAGCCGCGGCCAGATCGCCGCATTTCAGTTCCACGGCCATCTGTTGCTCAAACCATTCAAAGAGCCAGCCAGTTGCCCTTGGTTACTTGTGAACAAGGAGGCCTTGAAGGCGCCATCCGCAATAGCTGACATGTCCGGCTGGAGCTTGCACAGCACGATGCACCATCCATCCGACAGAGACGAGGACGTGTTGATCTACCAACGCAGGTAGCAGCACCAAACTAGGCGGCGACTGCGCTTTCCCGTGGAGTTCTGACACGACCGACCGGAAAGGTGATCGAGAAAATCGAGCCCTTGCCAAGCGTGCTTTTAATTTTTAATTCAGCACCATGACGTTGTGACACATGCTTGACGATGGCCAGACCGAGACCGGTACCGCCGGAGTCGCGGGAACGGCTGTGATCAACCCGGTAAAACCGTTCGGTCAGACGTGGAATATGTTCCGGCGCGATGCCAGGCCCGGTGTCCGAAACTGAGAACTCGGCGCGACCGCCCGCCAGCAAAACCATACTCACGTGAATTTCACCACCGGGCGGCGTATACCGAATGGCATTGCTTAAGAGATTGCTCATTGCGCTGCGCAACTCATTGAATGCACCGGCAATTTCGCCCTGCTGGGGACAATCAAATGCGAGTTTTTGCATACGATCAGAGCCAACATTCAAAACGGTGGACAGGGCCTGACCTTCCTGCTCCAGCTGGCGCATCAGAGACGACAGTTGGACCCAGTC
>JANXLW010000374.1 GCA_025354965.1 Betaproteobacteria bacterium | reverse complement strand
CTGATCAATGACTTGCTCAAGAAGGATATTGAGCTTATCGAGATGGCACGCTGAGCACACTCCCAGCAGCTAAGAAACAAAGCCACCGCACACCCCCTGCCTTAGCGGCTGTGATGGGGTTGTGGGTGGCTTTTTTGTTTATGAATAAAGACGTTCACGTGAATCAATTGCGTTGCCATGCAGGTAAAAAACCAACATCAACGATCCATTTATCACGGTCGCAAGAATGACAGCGGAATAGCAAATCTCATTGACCGACAAACCTACAGGAATCCATGTCAAGTATTGAACATGAGTTGCAAGGTAAAAAAGTAGGAAGGTGCTCACCAATGAGAGCATGTAGCAAACCCATCCTCCGATAACTAACCAAATCAATAAAAGGATGCCCCAAACTCGGCTTGAGTGTCTAAGCTTGCAAGCGAGCATGCGCCCGAGGAATAGGTACGCAAAAATACCCCACATCAAGAATGGCACGTATGCTGCGAATGCAAGCTTTGATGCAACTGATGTCCCCTCCAATTGCGTAGCCTCAACGGCATACCCAATCAGCGAAATAAAAAATGCGGCAAAGACAATCGAAGCCGTAGAAGACATCGTACGGACTGAGGAATCGAGGACCTTTTGAAGCCCACCGCGGCCGGATTGATTGATTGACTTCTGTTGTAAGGGCCATCGCTTTGACTTGAGGCTCTAAGCCGAGTGCGGTTTGTCGCATCTCATCAGACAAATGACGAGAACCAAAACACTCTGCCATGACCGCGCACGTCGCACGCTGGGTGTACTCCTCGCCATTTATTAGCAATCCTAATCCTGGGATGTCAGCTCCTATTGCTTTGAGTCCTTTGGCAAACCACCCAAGCTCTTTGCGAGGAACACCACTTTCAAAGTCAATGCCGTAAGCGTTGTCCGCGCCAATATTGTTTGGATTCAAAATTGGTTTGCGATGCGCTAGGAAATTAAAGAGGTATTTGACACGGCTGTGATTCTTGTGCGAACGCAAAGCTCGCAGCTTACCTGATGAGCAATTGACCGAGTTCCAAGACATCCGACTCACCCACAGAACCGGCGGCGGCCTTGAGTTTGAGCTGCGACATCAGGGTGTCGTAGCGCGCTTTGGCCAGATCACGTTCGCTCACAGCCAACTGCTGTTGCGCGTTGAGCACATCAATGTTGATGCGCGTTCCAACCTCCAACCCTCGCTTGTTCGCATCCAGCGCCGTTCGCCCGGAACTGACCGATTCTTGCAGTGCCCGCACTTGCGCCAGGCCTGCCGTAACGGTGTGATAACAAGTGCATCTCACTCAGGTCAATGCACCCAAGCAAGTCAAAGCCTGATGTGCCAGCGCAAGCCAAAAAAGCTCATGATAGACATTATTCGAAAATATTTCATGTCATTTATCTGCACCCTAGGGTTAATACGGGGCCGGTAGAAAACCGCACAAGAAAGTCGCAGTAAAGCAAAGCGTTGTCGCAGGTCGCAATCGGACCGGATCCAAAATCCGGTATGCTCCACGTCGCACGCCATGCACGCGGTGATCCCGCTGCCATTGCCGCATTGTCCGGTCGACGCGGGGCTACCCGTCGCGTGTTGTACCGAGCCCCCAGAATCTGATGCAGGACACAAGCTTGCAAGGAGAAATGCCGATGCCACAGCACCAACCCCTTCGTCTGCATGTCCCTGAGCCCACCGGGCGACCAGGCCATGACACAGACTTTTCTTACCTCCCCATCTCTGCCGCCGGAACTGTTCGACGTCCACCAGTCGATGCCCTGCCGACGCAGACCAGTGACCTGGCGTTCACGCTGATTCGCGTGCTCGATGACACCGGACGCGCCGTTGGACCCTGGGCGCCAGCAGTGGACCTGGATCTGTGGCGCCGCGGCTTGCGCGCCATGATGAAAACACGTGCCTTCGACGCACGCATGCTGATTGCACAGCGACAAAAGAAGATGTCCTTCTACATGCAATGCCTGGGCGAGGAGGCGATTGCCACGGCCCATGCATTCGCCTTGAGCGAGGGTGACATGTGCTTCCCCACTTACCGCCAGCAGGGTCTGCTGCTGGCGCGCGAAGATGTGTCGATGGTGGACATGATTTGTCAGCTCTTTTCCAATGAGCACGACCCCCTCAAGGGGCGCCAACTTCCGGTCATGTACTCCAGCAAGAAGCAGGGCTTTTTCTCGATCTCGGGTAACCTGGCGACGCAAGTGATTCAGGCGGTGGGCTGGGCCATGGCCTCGGCCATCAAAGGCGACACCAAGGTCGCGTCGAGCTGGATCGGTGACGGCGCCACGGCCGAGGCCGACTTTCACACCGGTTTGACCTTTGCCCACGTCTACCGGGCGCCGGTGATTCTCAACGTGGTGAATAACCAATGGGCTATTTCCACTTTCCAGGCTATCGCCGGTGGTGAAGGCACTACCTTTGCGGCACGTGGCGTGGGCTGCGGTATCGCCTCGCTGCGCGTCGATGGCAATGATTTTCTGGCGGTTTATGCCGCGTCAAAATGGGCTCTTGAGCGTGCCCGCAGCAATTTGGGGCCAACGCTGATTGAGTGGGTGACCTACCGGGCTGGCCCGCACTCGACTTCGGACGATCCGAGCAAATACCGTCCAGCCAACGATCCGGCGCGCTTTCCCCTAGGTGACCCGATTGCGCGCCTGAAGCAGCATTTGATCGGTCTGGGTGCGTGGTCAGACGCCGAGCACGATGCGACGCAAAAGGAAGTTGAAGGGCTGGTAGCAGTGGCGCAAAAGGAAGCCGAGAGCTACGGCACGCTGGCCGATGGCCACATGCAAAGCCCAGCCGCCATGTTTGAAGATGTTTACAAGGACATGCCTGCGCACTTGCGCCGCCAGCGTCAAGAGTTGGGAGTCTGATCATGAAAGAGCAGGACAACAACACCATGAACAAGACAAGCCCGATGACCATGATCCAGGCGCTACGCTCGGCCATGGATGTGATGCTGGAACGCGACAGCAACGTGGTCGTTTATGGCCAGGACGTCGGCTATTTTGGCGGCGTGTTCCGCTGCACCGAAGGCCTGCAAAAGAAGTACGGCAGCTCACGCGTGTTCGACGCACCGATC
>JANXLW010000323.1 GCA_025354965.1 Betaproteobacteria bacterium | reverse complement strand
CCCTGTCCTTACTTGATCGTTTACACGCGGTCAACATGGGTTGGCCGCGCGCTTACCGTGTATCGTCTAAATGTGATGTTGTTGACATTGCCAAGTGAGTATGACGCCTATGCCCCAGCCGACTTGGCTTCCACAACGACGGCCGTTCCGTAACAGAGAACTTCAGTCAGGCCCGCCATCAGTTCGGTGGCGTCGTATCGCATGGAAATGATTGCATTGGCGCCTAACTCCTGTGCATGCTCGCACATGAACTGATAGGTCTCCGAGCGCGCCTGTTCGCAAAGGTTGGTGTAAATGGTGATGTTGCCACCAAAGAGTGATTGCAGGCCGCCAAAGAAATTGCCAACAATTGAGCGTGAACGAACTGTGATGCCTCGGACTACCCCCAAATTTCGAACAACCTCATAGCCCGGCAGTGTGAGGGCGGTAGTAACCATTGTGTTCTTCATGAGTTTCCTTTTTTTGGAGGCAAGTAAGGGTGATGATATTTGTTGGCGTCGATGGTTCCGATTCTGAGCAGAATCTACTCAAGAAGCAAATCAATGCCGGGCTTGCTGGTGCAAACGCTAAGCAGCGCCAGCATGGTGCTGCGCATCTGCGAGGTGACCGAGGTGACGTTCAATCATCAAAATCACCAAGGAAAAAAACGCCCCCGCAATTTGCTGAGGACGCTGTAAAGGACCTGGTCAGGTCCGAGTGCTCGTTTAGGCTTTTTGCTTGGTTGCTATCAGTGCTTTGACACCCACTGTCGCAATCATCGCCATTCCAACGAAGGGAAGCGCTACTGCATAGGTCAGGCCGATGAACGGCGCTGCCAGAAAAAGTGCTACGTTTTTGAAGTAGGTTGGTGCATTTCTCACTGCCCTGGTTTTCAGCAGTGCCTTGCCACCAATCCAGGCCAACATCGCCAGTCCGACCAAGGGAAGCAACACTGCATAAGCCAGGCCGATAAACGGAGCAGCCAAAAGCAGGGCTATATTTTTGAAGTTGCTATTGTCTTCCGTCAGGTCGATATCGACTTCCCGAGCCAGCGGCGCTTCCATCTTGGCAACGATTGCCGGCATCGGTTCGAAAAGCGCATGGAGGGCGCCTTCTTCAATCATCTCGGGCGATAGCGGTTTGCGCATGAAGTCTGACACACCAGCCGCTTTGGCTCTCGTTTCATTGGCAGTGGTGCCATAGCCGGTAATGATGACGACCGGTGTCCAGGGATGACTGGCTTTGACACGTTCGGCCAATTCAACACCGTCCATGCCGGGCATCTTGATATCGGTAAAAACGACATCAAACTCCTGCTCGCGAATTTGTTTCAAAGCTTCGTGGGCATTTTGTGCGGTGGTAACGATGTAGCCTTTCTTTGCCGTCAGAACGCGGTTGAAACTTGTACCAACAACGGCGTCGTCGTCTACCACCAGAACTTTACGAAGTGCACTCATGATATTTCTCCTTTTGATTCAACTTGCTACCAGACTGGCTAACTCAATGCATAGGTCGTGCCAGTTATTGAATCTTCGAAATAGTCATTTGATTTCAATCACTTGCAAGCAAGCGGACGCGAAGTTGTGACCAATTTCCTTTCATGGAGGCTGTCGAAGTACATGGCTTCTGTACACAGGTTTGTGTCACATTTTTGGCGGTGAGAGGAATGGGTTTTGAAATCAAGGAGTTACGGAGGATTGGGGGTGTATGTTTTTTGTGTGGTCGCAGCGACGCTGACACGGCCAAAATTCCCCGCTCGCGACCTACCAACTGGTGTGCGGCGAAATAAAGCATATGCTGGCCGATTGGTCACTTCATGCTTAACGGCACAACGACAAATCAATGGCAACTGACTGGAATCTGGCGGAAGCGGTGAGATTCGAACTCACGGACGGTTTCCCGTCGCCGGTTTTCAAGACCGGTGCAATCGACCACTCTGCCACGCTTCCGAGGGGCGTATTCTAACTGGCCGGTGCGGGTATTGGCCGGCGTTGTCGACCGATGCCAAAATCGCAGCATGCAAGTTCCTTCTTCACCTCCCGACCAACCCGCTATTCAAGCGCGTAATCCGCTGCACGGCCTGACGCTGGAGGCCATCGTTACGGCTTTGGTCGGGCATTACGGCTGGGCTGGCTTGGGCCAACGCATTCCGGTGCGCTGTTTCACCAGCGACCCCAGCATGGCATCGAGCCTGAAATTTTTACGTAAGACACCGTGGGCGCGTGATAAGGTGGAAGGGCTCTACCTCTTCATGTTGCGCGAGGTGCGCCGCTCGGGCGCTGGCGGGCAGCGCTGAGTCGCTTCAGCCGGATCCGGCAACTGCATCCGCAGTTTGAGGGCTAGCCCAGGGTTTGTATTTAACCTTGCGGCGCTGCAAGTCAGGCAATCTCTGACAGACGTCGGGCCTGTCGGGCCATCAGCCGGGTGATGTCGGCAATGTCGGCGGCCGACAGCTTGGGGCCGGGCTTGCGAACGGCGGCGCAGGCGATGACACCGCGCTGCACCAGAAGATGCTTGCGAACTGCCAGACCGATGCCGGCTTGCTGCTCGTATCGGGCCAGTGGCAAATAGGCATCAAAAATGTCATGTGACTGTTCTATGTTTCCAGCTACGTGGGCATGGCAGACGTCGATCATCATCTCCGGGTAGGCAAAGCCGGTCATGGCGCCGTCGGCTCCGCGGGAGAGTTCTTCCGGCAAAAACAGTCCGCCGCCATTGCCACAGAGGATTGAAACACGCCTGACATCACCACGCTCGCTGGCGGCGCGAATCGCCGATAGCTTGGTCAGCCCAGAGCAATCCTCGTGTTTGAGCATGATGCAGGTAGCAGAGTTTTTGAGAATTTGCAGGATGACAGCGACCGACATCTGCACCCCGGTGGAGACCGGGTGATCCTGCAACACCCAGGGTACGTCCGGTCCCAGTGTTTCATTGACCATATCAAAATAGGCCACGATCTGGTCGTCGGTCCGAAGCATTGAAGGCGGCGCCACCATGACACCGGCAGCGCCCAGAGCCATCACGCTTTCGGTCAGTTCGCGCATCGGCGCAAAGCCATTGGCCGAGGCACCCACTACGACCGGCACCCGCCCCGCCACCCGCGCCAGTACTCGTTTGACAAAGTCGCGCGACTCCTGCGCTGTCAGCTTGTTGGCCTCGCCCATGATGCCCAGCACGGTCAGACCACTGACGCCTTTTTCCAGGCAGAAATCGACCATGCGATCAGTGCTTGCCAGATCGAGTTCGCCGTTGTCGGTGAAGGGCGTCACAGCAATCAGATAAACACCACGGGCCGAGGCATCGAGTTTTTTCATCAGCAACTCCAGTCAGAATTTCAGTGCAAGCATACAGGTACCAACGGCGACAAATGCTGTTCGGGGTCGGGCCTCACGGGTCGGTGGCAAAGATGTTGTCAGGGGCATGCCCGGTAGTCGCCGATGCGACGGCAACTGGGATAAACCCCAGCCATCGACCGCATACCGGCGCCTAGAATTGGCCGCAAACCCCGTCGTACCCCTCTATCAATGACTTGCCGGGTGTTTCAAGGATAACTGTGGAACTGTTTTTCCAGCAATTGCTCAATGGCCTGACGGTCGGCGGTGTTTACAGCCTGGTAGCCTTGGGCCTGACGCTGGTCTATGGTATTTTGCATGTGCCGAATTTTGCGCACGGCGCCTTTTACATGACGGGCGCGTTCGCCGGCTATTACCTGATGACCGCGTTAGGCCTCAACTACTGGATTGCCATGGCCGGCGCGGCCGTGGTGGTGGCAGTGATCGCAATGCTGGCTGAGCGACTGGTGTTTCACCCGCTGCGCAATGCACCCGAGCTGCACGACATGATAGCGGCCATCGGCATCCTGCTGTTCCTGGAAGCCGGCGCGCAAGCCGCTTTTGGTGCCGACTTTCATCGCATGCCCACCCCTTACGGCCAGATTGTGGAAGTGTTTGGATTGACGGCGCCGCTACAGCGGTTGTTGATCATCGCCGGCGCGTTCGGACTGATGGTGGCGCTGCACCTGTTCCTGAACCACACGATGCTGGGCTCTACCATTGTTGCGATGGCGCAGAACAGGGATGGCGCAGCACTGGTGGGCATCGACGCCACCCGCGTCACGCTGCTGGTGTTCGCAATTTCTGGTGCGCTGGCGGCGATCGCTGCCGTCCTCTATGCGCCCATCAATCTGGTCTACCCGAGCATGGGCAACCTGGTGATCACC
>JANXLW010000372.1 GCA_025354965.1 Betaproteobacteria bacterium | reverse complement strand
CGATCTGCAGGCCAAGCGCCAGGTGATCCGCAAGGAAAACGAAGCGCAGAGCAAACGGCTCACCATCATGGGCGACAAGGACATTCCGTACCGCCTGTTGCGCAAGATCATGGCCACCAGCGCACGCGCCAACTTCAGCGATGTGTCGTTCGTCGTCCGACAGAGGTTTGATTCATGAGTGCTGCCACGATGACGGTGTCGTTTCGTGCGCCCTTGTTGCCGTGGGCCATTGCGCCGGATGATGAAGCGCGCTTTCGGCGCATCTCGCGGCGCGTGCTGATCAGCTGCGCGCTGCTGTTCATCACCTTGCCCTGGCTGCCGGTGCACCAAGCCGACCGCTCGCAAGCGCCGGAATTGCCACCACGCCTGGCCACTCTGCTGCTCGAACAGGCAGCGCCACTGCTTCCAAGAAAACCAGAAGCCGCGCCGCCAGCCAGCCAGCGCGAGACTCCTGGCAATGCACCTGCCAAGGTGGCCCGCAACAAGGAAGCCCTGGTGCCCGAGGCCCGCGTGCCACAGCCCAACAAGCCGCCGGGCGAAATCGAAGCGGCGCGGCGCAGGGCGGCGGGCGTCGGCCTGCTGGCCATGAAAGACACACTGGCTGAACTGCACGGCGCGCCGGTGGCGGTGCAGCTCAAGCCAGACATCAAACCAGGCCCCGGTGTCGGCAGCGGTGTTGGTGTGGGTGTCGGTGCCGGCACTGAGCCCGGTCTGCCGACGCGCTCGCTCATCACCTCCAACGCGACTGGTGGCAGCGGCGGCATCAACACCGCCAGCTACAGCCGAAACACCGGTGGCGGTGGCCTGGCGGGCCGCTCGACTACGCTGGTGGAAGGGGTGATCGGTGGCGGTGGCGGGGGTGGTGCTGGCGGTGGTGGTGCGCGCGGTCGCGGTGACGGCACCGGCAGCGGTATCGGAGGTGCAGGCAACAATAGTGCCGGCGGCGCGGTGAAACGCGGCGCCAGCGGCAAGGCCTCGCGTTCCATCGAAGATATCAAGATCGTCTTTGAGCGCAACAAGGGTGCCATCTACGCCATCTACAACCGCGCCCTGCGCGAAGAGCCCAGCCTGCAGGGCAAGGTGGTGCTCAAGTTGACTATCGCGCCCTCGGGTGGTGTAGTCGATTGCCGCATCGAGTCGAGTGAGCTGCGCCTGCCGGAGTTGGAAAGCAAACTGCTGGCGCGCATCCGTCAGTTCGACTTCGGCGCCAAGGATGTCGATCAGATGATAGTGACCTGGCCGGTGGACTTCCTGCCTTCCTGACCACGCCTGAGTTTTCAGGCGCCAGGAGTGCTGGCAAAACGGCAGATTGAGCAGTAGCTGCCCCTGATGCTCAGGGGCGAAACTCCGATGCGCCAGTGATTGGGGAGCCCACACCTTCAAGCATCACTTTCACAACGCGCGCTAAGTGCTTAATTTAGAACGATTTTTGTTTTTAAGATACTTCAAAACCCGTTCTAAGTCCTTGATTTCATTACAAAAAATTGTTGCATACCTATTTGCTTGGAGTGGATTTGCT
The DNA here is from genome assembly GCA_025354965.1 of Betaproteobacteria bacterium. Taxonomy (GTDB): domain Bacteria; phylum Pseudomonadota; class Gammaproteobacteria; order Burkholderiales; family Burkholderiaceae_C; genus Rhodoferax. The sequence goes on along the minus strand of JANXLW010000372.1, from coordinate 1,027 downwards.
GGTACAGTGCAAAAAAGTGCAATTAAGTGGTGAAAAGTGCCTTTGTGCTTTCATTTCTTTGCAGGTCGGTAAAAAAAGGGTGCGCTGTCGTGTTTCAAGGGGCCTCGTCAATAAGTCTGGATACCAAAGGTCGGCTGTCTGTGCCGACCCGGCATCGTGACGTACTGAATGCTAATGCCGCTGGTCAGCTCACCATCACCAAGCACCCGCACGGCTGCCTGATGGTGTTTCCTCGTCCCGAATGGGAAAAATTTCGCGAGCGTATCGCTGCCCTGCCGATGTCTGCGCAGTGGTGGAAGCGGATTTTTCTAGGCAATGCGATGGATGTCGAAGTGGATGGCACGGGTCGTGTGCTGGTGTCGCCAGAACTACGCCAAGCGGCGGGCATCGCCAAAGACATTGTGTTGTTGGGCATGGGCAACCACTTTGAGTTGTGGGACAAGGCGACCTACGATGCGCAGGAAGTCAAGGCGATGCAGGGCGATATGCCCGACGTCTTCAAGGATTTTTCTTTCTGAAAGCTGGCGGTGCAAACCTCATGGACACACACCACCGTTTTGTTGAACGAAGCAGTTGATGCGCTTCTCACCAATCCGGATGCACCGGCGGACGATTCAAGCGCTGGCCGGCAAACCTATGTGGACGCCACTTTTGGTCGTGGCGGCCACGCCCGTCTGCTTCTCTCCAAGCTGGCTGCGCAAGGGCGCTTGATCGCTTTCGACAAAGACCCCGATGCGTTAGCCGCGGCAACCAACCTCAACGATGCCCGCTTTTCCATCCGGCACCAGGGGTTCTCGCACTTAGGTGAACTACCGCGCGCCAGTGTGGCGGGTGTGTTGCTCGATCTGGGCATCAGCTCGCCGCAAATTGACAACCCGGTTCGGGGTTTCAGCTTCAGGCATGAGGGTCCCCTCGACATGCGCATGGACACGACGCGTGGCATCAGCGTGGCGCAGTGGCTCCAGACAGCCGAGATTGACAAAATAGCGGAGGTGATACGTGACTATGGCGAAGAACGGTTTGCTGG
>JANXLW010000208.1 GCA_025354965.1 Betaproteobacteria bacterium | reverse complement strand
ATCCGGCGCATCTCGGCTTCGATCCAGGCCTCCACCTCACGCAGCGGTACCCATTTGGGAGCGCTCACCACCAGACCATCGGCGCCGACCGCAAAGCCAATGGTGCGCCGCTTGCCGCGCTTGAATTCATACGCCACCACGGCGTTGCATAAACGTGCTTCCCGGTTGGCGCGAGGGTGGCGGAACATGGCGGGTTGACAGGCCGCGGGCTCGATTGATTGCGTCGCCTGCGGTGCAGAGCTTTCGACGTCTGCCATGCCATCTGATCCAAAAAGATCGAGCGTGAACCTGAACAAGGGCTGCATGGTGCGGCGTTTACGGGTAAGCCTCAGGATCGATCCGGCGCATCTCGGCTTCGATCCAGGCCTCCACCTCACGCATCAGTTCTTTAGGTTCCCGGCCGACGCTCACAATGGGCTTACCGATAGACACCTGCACCACGCCGGGCTGCTTGCTAAAGCCTTTGCGAGGCCAACATTTGCCTGATGACACCGCAATTGGAACCACCGGCGCGCCACTCTCGACCGCCAGTCTTGTACCGGCCGTCTGGTAGGTTCCCTTTTGTCCGCGCTCCATGCGGGTGCCCTCAGGAAACATGATGATCCAGGTGCCCTGGGCCAGCAACGCCTTGCCCTGCGCCACCACGTGCTTCAAGGCCAGCGCCCTTGATTCGCGGTCAATATGAATCATGTCCAGCCGCGCCATGGACCAACCAAAAAACGGAATGCGCAAAAGCTCGCGCTTGAAGACAAAGGCCAGCGGGTGCGGCATCAGCGTTGGCAACAGCAGTGTCTCCAATGTGGACTGGTGTTTGGACAGCAGAATCGCCGGGGTGGTGGCGCCTTGCGGCAAATTCTCCATGCCGCTGACCTGCACCTGAATGCCCAGAATGACGCGCGTGCCCCAAATGACCAGCCGAAACCAGTTGACGGCAAACCACCACAGGGGCGTGCGGCGAACCCAAACTGAAACCACCACCAAAGTCAGCCCCCACGGAATGACCGTGATCAGCAACCACGCCATATGCAGCACCGATCGAAGCAATGAAATCACGCTTTGGCAGCTTCCCGCGCAATAAGAAAATCAGCAAACGCCGCCAGATCAGCATGCACCCGGGTCTCTTTGGGGAATGTGTCGGGCAAGCTGCGACCTCGGAAAGCGGCCCCCTTGCCGGTCAATACCAGGTGCGGTTCGCAGCCTGCAGCGACACCGGCCAGCACATCACGCGCCGAGTCACCCAGCACCGGGACGTCGCGCAGGTCAATCCCATAGCGTTCGCCAATCTGTTCAAACAAACCGGGCTCCGGCTTGCGACAACGACACACTTCATCGGGTCCATGCGGGCAATAGAACACGGCGTCGACCCTGCCGCCGGCGGCTGCCAGCAGCTTGTGCATTTTGGCGTGCATGGCGTTGAGCGTAGACACATCAAACAAGCCACGCCCCAAACCTGACTGGTTGGACGCGACGACCACATGCCAGCCGGCATGGTTAAGCCGGGCGATTGCATCCAGCGCACCGGGCAGGGGCGTCCATTCATCAACGGTTTTGACAAAGTCGGCACTGTCTTCATTAATGGTGCCGTCGCGATCGAGGATGACTAGTTTCATGAGAGCCTTCGAAGTGAAAGACGACCTGCCGCCGGGCCGCCCCAAGGCAGGGCAGCCCCCTCGGGGCTGAGTCCCGCGGCTCCCGGCCTGCCTGCGCAGACCGGGACGGGGCGAAGAGACGCTGACTCAGGAAGCGGCCTGTACAGCGACGACACAAAGTGCGGAGCGTGGGGGCTCATGTAGCAAGTTTCGAAAGGTCGGCCACACGGTTCATCGCGTGGTGCAGGCTTTTTAACAGCCCCAGGCGGTTCAGGCGCAGGTCCAGTTCGTCGATGTTGACCATGACACTTTCGAAAAAGTTGTCTGTCGGCACGCGCAGGGTCGCCAGGGTTTGCAGCGCGGCGGTGTAGTCGCCTGATTCGAACTGCCCGGTTGCCACGGGAACCACGCTTTTCATCGCATCGTAGAGGGCAATCTCAGCCGGCTCGCGCAGCAGTAGCTGGCTGACATGCGGGTCGACATCCAGCGCTTTTTTGAGGATGTTGCCGATGCGCTTGTTGGCGGCAGCCAGCGCTGGCGCTTCAGGCAGGGCAGCGAAGGCGCGCACCGCGGCGAGGCGTTTGGGGATATCGCCCAGACGCTGTGGCCGCTGCGACACCACCGCATCCACCTCTTTAGCGCTGTAGCCTTGCTCGCGCAAGGAACCGGCGAGGCGATCAAAGATAAACTCACCCAGGGCGGAACACGTACTGCCAATCTTGTCGCCAAAAGCCGGCTCCGCTTGGGCCAGCAAGACGCCGAGGTCCAGGGGCAAATCCATTTCAATCAGCATTCGGATCACACCCAGTGCATGCCGCCGCAAGGCAAACGGGTCTTTGTCGCCAGTCGGTAAATTACCGATACCGAACATGCCGACCAGCGTTTCCAGCTTGTCCGCCAACGCGACGACGACGCCAACCAAATTGCGTGGCAACTCATCGCCGGCAAAACGCGGTTTGTAGTGGTCTTCAATGGCACACGCGATGTCTTCGCTCAAACCGTCGTGGCGGGCATAGTAAGCGCCCATGGTGCCCTGCAATTCGGGAAATTCGCCCACCATGTCGGTCAGCAAATCGGTCTTGGCCAGGCGCGCGGCGGCATTGACCGCCTGCGCCAGTGACTCGCCACCGAGTTGCAAGCCAATCGCGCCGGCAATGGCGCGAACGCGCTGCATGCGCTCGCCCTGGGTGCCCAGCATGTTGTGATAGACCACCTTGTCCAGCCCTGTCACGCGTGACTCCAGCGACTTTTTGCGGTCCTGATCAAAGAAGAACTTGGCATCGGCCAGGCGCGGGCGCACCACGCGCTCGTTGCCACCAATCACTGCGCCGGTGTCTGCCGGGCTGATGTTGGAGACGACCAGAAATTTGTTGCTTAGCTTTCCGGTCGCGTCCAGCAAGGGAAAGTACTTCTGGTTGGCCTTCATGGTGAGGATCAGGCATTCCTGCGGAACATCCAGGAACTGCGCCTCAAACTCGCAGACCAAAACATTCGGGCGCTCAACCAGGCCGGTCACCTCGTCGAGCAAGGCCTCGTCTTGAATCGGGTGGGCACCGTTGCCGACGTTGGCCGCAACACTCGCCAGTTGACGCTCAATTTCGGCACGGCGCTCGGTAAAGCTGGCAATCACGGCGCCATCATTGCGCAAGGTGTCGGTGTAGCTGTCGGCATCCGCGATCGTCACGGGTGACACCTTCGCTTCAAAGCGGTGACCTTGCGTCGTATTGCCGGCCGTGAGCCCCAGCACTCTGACCGGCACCACGGTGCTGCCGTGCAGCGCCACCAGGCCGTGCGCCGGGCGCACGAACTGCACGCTGCTCCAGCCGGGCAGCTCGCAATCGGTTTCCAGCTGATAGCTCATGACCTTGGGGATCGGCAGCTTTGCTATTGCTTCTTCCAGCGCCTGTTGCAATCCGAAGTCGAGTGCGGCACCAGTAGCCAAGCTATCGTAAAACAGCGATTCAGTTTTGCCATCCGGTGCCTTTTTGAGTCCGGCCACCACCGCCACCGGGTCGGACACGTCGACACCCAGCGCCTGCAATTTCTTGATCAATGCCGGTGTCGCCTTGCCAGCCGTGTTCAGCCCAACGCTCACTGGCATCAGCTTTTGCTGCAACGCCTTGTCGGCGGCCTTAAGCCAAACCTGAGTAATGTGTGCAGCCAGACGACGCGGCGAGGCATAGGCCGTCACCACGGACTCAGCGCTGGCCAAGCCCTGGGCGCGCAACCGGTCGACCAGCAGGGACGCAAACGCGTCGCCCAGTTTCTTCAGCGCCTTCGGCGGCAGCTCTTCGACAAACAATTCAACGAGCAAATTCTTCATGCGGCTTTCTTCGTCATTTGCTGCACCCACTCGCGTGGCGCCAGCGGAAAACCGAGACGCTCGCGGCTCTCAAAATAACTTTGTGCCACGGTGCGTGCCAGATTGCGCAGGCGGCCGATGTAGGCGGCGCGTTCGGTCACGCTGATGGCACCGCGCGCATCCAGCAAGTTGAAGGTATGAACGCCTTTGAGCACCTGTTCGTAGGCAGGCAGTGCCAGCTGCTGCTCCATCAGGTATTTGGCCTGCTTTTCGTGCGCGCCAAAGGCGGTGAACAGAAAATCGACGTCACTGTGCTCGAAGTTGTAAGCCGATTGCTCTTTTTCGTTTTGCAGATAGACGTCGCCATAAAGGATCTTGCCCCCGGACGGCGCTGACCCGCTGTCGGTCCACACCAGGTTATAGACATTGTCCACGCCCTGCAGGTACATGGCCAGACGCTCCAGGCCGTAGGTGATCTCGCCGGTGATCGGTTTGCAGTCGATGCCGCCGACCTGCTGGAAGTAAGTGAATTGCGTGACCTCCATACCGTTGAGCCAAACCTCCCAGCCCAGGCCCCAGGCGCCCAGCGTCGGGTTCTCCCAGTCGTCTTCCACAAAACGGATGTCGTTCTTCTTCAGATCAAAGCCCAGCGCTTCGAGCGAACCCAGGTACAACTCCAGAATGTTGCTGGGTGCGGGCTTGAGCACCACTTGGTACTGGTAGTAATGTTGCAGACGATTTGGGTTTTCACCATAGCGACCATCTTTCGGGCGACGGCTTGGCTGCACGTAGGCGGCCTTCCACGGCTCGGGGCCTAGTGCTCTCAAAAACGTGGCGGTATGCGATGTACCAGCGCCAACTTCCATGTCATAGGGTTGCAGCAGCGCGCAACCCTGGGTATCCCAGTAGGACTGCAATTTCAAAATGATTTGCTGGAAGGTCAACATGGATGGGGCATTGGCGCACCGCGCGCCGGGTTAGAAAACAAAACGATGGACAAGAGCCAGCCGCGATTTTACGGGGCTTCGGAGCTGCCAGCGTGCTGCAAGGCAACCTTGTTCGCCTGACGATTTTTCAATTTTGCGTGCAGTGCCAGCGCAACCAGACCGAAAGCCAGCAGCCACAAGGGCCATAAGCCAAAACGGGCCACCCACCAAGCGTAAGGCGTGACGCTGGTTCGTCCCTCAACGGACCCTACCAGAATGCCGCGGGTATGACGAGCCAGGCTGGCGGTGATGTGCGCCCGGTGGTCCACGATGGCGGTGGCGCCGGTGTTGGTTGCCAGCACAAAGGCCCGCTCGAACTCCAGCGAACGCATACGTGCAATCTGCAAGTGCTGGTCAATAGCCAGCGTATCGCCAAACCAGGCCAGGTTGCTGATGTTGACGAACAGGGTGGGAGCCAGTGCGGGGTCAATGAACTGCATGGCCAGCTCTTCACCAAACAGATCTTCATAGCAGATATTGGCGGCCACTCTTTGCCCCTGCCACTCGAACGGCGACTGCCTCAAGGCGCCGCGATTGAAGTCCCCCAGCGGGATGTTCATCATGGCGGTGAACCATTTGAAAAATGGCGGGATGAACTCGCCAAACGGGACCAGATGACGCTTGTCGTAACGCCAGGGTGGTGCCTCAGACGCCTTGAGCCCCAGCACCGAGTTGGTGTAGCCCTGCTGGTAGCTACCCAGGGGCGTTCCGATCAGCGCGGCCTGCTGGCCGTCGCCAAAACGTTGTTGCAATGCTGCCCAATAGCCTGGCGGCAACTGTTGCGGCAACACCGGCACCGCAGTCTCAGGCGCAATCGCCAATGACGTGCGGCTAATCTGCAGTTGCTCGGCATACCATTGCAAGGCCAGCGGCACGCCGGTGCTGGTCTCAAATTTCTCGTTTTGGGGTATGTTGCCCTGCAACAGCGTGACACTCAAATTCCCGCTTGACTGCGCCAACATGTCGGGCGACCCCGTGCGCACCAGATAGGGAAGGGTCAGCACCCCCAACACCGTCAGCGCGCAGGCCAGACGGGTGGACCGGCGGTGGCCGCTCAGTTCACGCCCGACATGAAGAATCTGAACCAGGGCCACCGTCAGCCACGCTGTGATGGCACATAAACCGTAGACACCGAACCAGCGGGCAAAACCGCCCAGCGGACCGTCGGCATGGGCGTAGCCGCTCGCGCCCCAACCAAAACCCGTGAGCAAGGTGCCCCGCCCCAATTCCGCCAGCAGCCAAAGTGCAGCAAAGACAAGGGCTGACCATACCTTGCCGACTGGCGCCAGTGCAACAAACAGCCCACCAGCCAGCGCATAGAACAAGGCCAGCAACCCGGCGAGTGCGAGCACGGCGAATGTCGCCAAGATGAATGGCAGATCTCCATAGGTGTGCAGCGCGACGAAGGTCCAGCCGAAGGTGCCGGCCAGCCAGGCGGTGCCAAAAAGCCAGCTACAGCGGGCTGCAAGCTGCCAGCTATGGCTTCCCTTGAGCTGCCAGGCCAACAGTCCGACGGCCAGCAATTGCAGCCACCAGACAGGCTGGCCATGGCGCAGGCCCAGTACGGTAAAGGCAATTATCTGATCCGACCCTGGCCACGCCATGCTTGCTGCCTGGGCACCACCGGCGAGCAAGGCCAGCACCGCCTGCATCAGGGTGGGCCAGCGGCTCGGATCCTTAAGTGGATTCATCAACGACAGGCGACACCTTGAACCATTTCACCGCGCCCCCTCGGGTGTGCAACACCACGAATTTGAGTCCCGCCAAAGTGTGATGCTCACCACGCTTGGGAACGTGGCCCATTTCGTGGGCAATCAAACCACCAATGGTGTCGAATTCATCCTCCGGATCGGTACTGGTCAGCTTGACGTCGAAAGCGTCGTCAACGCGCGCTATCGTGGTGTCTCCGCTGACCCGATAACTGTGGTCCGCCAGGCCATAAATATCCCCCTCGTCATCGGCAATATCGAACTCGTCTTCGATCTCGCCGACGATTTGTTCCAGCACATCTTCAATGGTGATGAGACCGGCGACCCGCCCAAACTCGTCGATCACAATGGCTTGATGATTGCGGTTGCCCTGGAACTCGCGCAACAAATCATTGAGGCCCTTGCTTTCAGGTACAAAAACAGCGGGCCGCAACAGCGCACGTATATTGAGCTCGGGCGCGCGCTGCAGTTTCAGCAAATCCTTGGCCAGCAGAATGCCGATGATGTTCTCGCGTTCATCCTCGTAAACCGGGAACCGCGAGTGCGCCGTGTCGATCACCCCGTGCATCAATACATCGTAAGGATCATCGATGTTGACCATGTCCATCTGCGTGGCTGGCACCATCACATCACCGGCCGTCATGTCGGCCATGCGGATAACACCTTCCAGCATGGCACGCGATTCCGACCCAATGATGTGGTTCTCTTCTGCTTCGGCCAGGGTTTCGATCAGTTCAGCCGTGGAGTCGGGTCCCGGATGAATGAACTCGGCCAGTTTTTGCAGGAAAGTGCGCTTGTCTTCCCTGTCAGGATATCGTGCGGGATGGGGGTCTGACACAGTCAGGAGAGCAGGACATGCGGTTGTTGTAGAGCCTCAAGGATAGCGGATTGCGACAACTTCGTTGCGCCAGGCTGGCGCAACAGCCTCACTTGGGGATGTTTCGCTGCGCTTGCCGCACGTCGCGACGGACCGCCTGCACCTCGGCCAAAAAGTCCCAGAACTGCTTGACCTGCGTCTTGACCCGATAGTCAGCCTGCGCCACCTGCTCTGCCAGCAACTCGGTCAAACGGCTATCGAGGGTGGCTGGCGGCAGATACAGATGGGCCTCCGACTCTGAGCCGTCCCTCTCGACCGTGGCGCCGGCATTGCGGGCAATTTTCAGCATGGCGGTGTTCTCGCTCAAGGCATGAATGAACATCCGGCTCACGCCTTCGTTGCGAGCGTGTACGGCGGCGCGATCAAAGAGCCGGGCGCCATAGCCACGCCCGCGCACCGATTGCAACACGGAGACGCCAAATTCGGCGCAAGCAGACAGATCGGGATCAACTGAAAATGCCAGATGCGCCATGGCGATTAGCTCAAGGCGACGGTTGTAGATGCCAAAAATTTCATCGCGCTCAAAATTCAGGCTATCCGCATAACGCTGAATCTGTTCGTCACTGGCGGCAAAGCCAAAACGCAAATAGCGGTCTTGCGGTTCAAGCGCCATCAAATGCTTGGCGATGCGCCCACGGTGATTGACCCCCAGCGAGCGGATCGGCACCAGAACACTTGGCGCTTTTGCTCCAGACGATGATCCCGTGCCATGAGCAGGATGACGCAACAAGTCCTTGCCCGCTTCCAGCGATGCTTTAATCAGGGCTTTTGTTTCAACCATGGCCAGAACTATACGGGTTTTCCCTAGACTGACACGCCCAAACAGCAAATCACGTTGCAAAGAAAGCGCTTATGGGTCTGCAAGGCTTACGAAGACGGGTTGGAGACGCCACTGGCCACATGACCTGATGGAACATGCTTTGACGCCGAATCGACGTGACCGGTCTGGTCGTCAAAAAAGAAATCGGGTTCGAACTCGCGCAGAAATTCGCCTTTGGCCAGGCCACCGAGAAACATCGCTTCGTCGACCTCGATGTTCCAGTTCATCAAGGTCCGAATGGCGCGTTCGTGTGCCGGCGCACTGCGCGCCGTTACCAGTGCGGTGCGAATACACATGGCTGGTGTGCCTTCTTGTTGCAGGCGTTGCAGTGCTGCCAGCAGTGGTTTGAAGGGGCCGGCCAACAGCGGCTGCTGCGCCTTGTCCTGTTCGTGTTTCTGAAAAGCCTGCAAACCCTCGGCCTGATAGACCCGCTCGGCTTCATCGCTGAACAGCACGGCATCGCCGTCGAAGGCAATGCGCACCTCATTCGGATAGGCGTTGCCCGCATGAGCCGATTTTGGGTATACCTGCGCGGCTGGCACGCCTGCCCCCAGAGCCGCTCGCACATCGCTCAAATGGGTGCTCAAAAACAGGTTGGCGTGCAGGGGTTTGAGGTAACGCCAGGGTGACTGTCCGCGCGTAAAACTGCCGCGCTGGATTGGCAAACCGTAGTGCTGGGCCGAGCGGAACACCCGCATGCCCGACACCGGATCGTTGCGCGAGAGGATCACCACCTCCACCGGCTCGGCTCGAACGGTTGTCGGTTCAAGCCCGGTACGGTTGAAGGCCAGCAACTTCTTCACCAGTGAAAACGCCACACCCGGCTTGGCCGGCACGTCCAACCGCTGCAGTTGCAGCGCCATGTAGGCACGGTCGTCGCTCTGCTCAAAGACCTGGTTTTCTTCTTCAAAGTCAAACAGCGCGCGGCTTGAAATCGCCACCACCAGCTTGCCGTCGAGCGAGACGCTCATGACTGCAAGAACATCCGGTAGACCGGGTTGCCGGTCTCTTCCACAAACGGGTAACCTAGCGTCAGCAGGAATTTGTCGAAGGCCACGCTGTCGGTTGTTGGCACCTGCAGTCCGACCAGGATTCGACCGTAGTCGGCACCTTGATTGCGGTAGTGAAACAGCGTGATATTCCAGCCTGGGCGCATCAGACTCAAAAATTTAAGCAATGCACCGGGCCGCTCTGGAAAGACGAAACGCAGCAGGCGTTCATCTTGTGCCAGCGTTGAGCGGCCGCCGACCATGTGGCGTATGTGCTCTTTCGCCAGCTCGTCGTGCGTCAAATCCAGTGCCTCAAAACGGTGTTTGGTGAAGTTGGCGGCGATCCGGGTGGACTCACCTTTGCCATGCGTCGTCAGGCCCACAAACACGTGGGCACTGGCCGAGTCGCTGATGCGGTAATTGAACTCCGTCACGTTGCGCGAGCCACCAGGCAGATCGCCGATCAGTTCGCAGAAACGCTTGAAGCTGCCACGCTCTTCCGGAATGGTGACGGCAAATAGCGCTTCGCGCTCTTCTCCCACCTCGGCGCGCTCGGCGACAAAGCGCAGACGGTCAAAGTTCATGTTGGCACCGCACAAAATGGCAGCGTAGGTTTCGCCTTTGGTCTTGTGGCTGGCCACATACTGCTTGATGGCGGCCACGGCCAGAGCACCGGCCGGCTCGACGATGCTGCGGGTGTCGACAAACACATCCTTGATGGCAGCACATACGGCGTCGGTGTCAACCAGCATGAACTCGTCGACCAGTTTGCGTGAGATGCGAAACGTCTCCTCGCCCACCAGTTTCACCGCCGTGCCGTCGGAGAACAGACCGACATCCGCCAGCGTAACGCGTTTGTTGGCCGTGACCGACTGCGTCATGGCGTCGGAGTCGTTCATCTGCACGCCAATGACCTTGATCTCCGGGCGCACCGCCTTGATGTAGTTGGCTACCCCGGAGATCAAGCCGCCGCCGCCAATCGCCACAAAGATGGCGTCGAGCCGGTTCGAGCCATGGCCTTGCAACTGGCGCAGAATTTCCATGGCAATGGTGCCCTGGCCGGCAATCACGTCCGGGTCGTCAAAAGGGTGCACAAAGGTCAGGCCCTGCTCCTTCTCCAGCGCTGCGGCAAACGTGTAGGCATCGGAATAGCTGTCGCCATGCAGCACCACCTCGCCGCCAAAAGCGCGCACGGCATCGATCTTGACTTGCGGAGTGGTGGTCGGCATCACGATGACGGCGCGCGAACCCAGTTTCTGGGCACTCAGCGCCACGCCCTGCGCATGGTTGCCGGCCGAGGCGCAAATAACGCCCTTTTGCAACTGCTCGGGGCTCAGGTGCGCCATCTTGTTGTAAGCACCGCGCAGCTTGAAGCTGTGCACCGGTTGCTGGTCTTCGCGCTTGAGCAGCACCGTGTTGTGCAGGCGCCGGCTTAAGGCTTTGGCGGGCTCCAGGGGTGTCTCCAGCGCCACGTCGTAAACGCGGGCAGTCAGAATCTTCTTCAGGTAGTCGGCGGGTTTGAGCGACTTGGTTCGAGTGGTGATCGGCATAAGGATTGAATGATTGTGAGCTTGGTCTGAAGCAACTTACAAGCGTTGCTGGGCGGTGCGGAATATCTTGTTCTTGTCGCGTTTTCCGGTGGCGATGACGGTCACAAAAATTTCCGAATCGTCGACGCGGTAAATCAGTCTGTAGCCGACACTCAGAAGCTTGATTTTGTAGCAGTCGCTCATGCCATGCAGCGCCGCCGAGGGGACACGGGGAAACTCCAGGCGCTCAGCCAGTTTTTTCTTCAGCGGCTCTCGAACGCTGCCGTCCAATTGTTGCCATTCCCGCAAAGCAATTTCATGAAAGCGAAGCTTATAGCGCATCAAAATCGACTTCCACAAACGGTCCGTTGGCGCGTTCGCGCACCAGCTTCACGTCCTCCAGGTCTTCAACGTGGGCCATCAAACGCTCGTAATGACCGGCTGGCAGCAAATAGGCCTCAGGACGATTGTGGTTGAGCACGGCAATCGGCGCATCATCGGCCTGCTTGAGAATGTCGGCATAGTTGCGTTTGAGTTCAGTCACACTGACTGTGAAATGAGAAAGAACGGGCTCCATGATGCCTCCTGAGTAACTAAAAAGAAGTCTTAATAAGTGTCAAATATAGCATCTATTAATGAGCATACCTTCAGGGCAACAGGTTTTGTCACAGCAATTCGCCCAACTTGCCGGCGCCTCGGTGCTTGCTTGGCGTTTCGGCAAAGTACCGGACTGACAATAGCGGTTCTTCGTTGAAAAGGATGGAAATTAAATGGAATGCACAGTCAGTTGGACCGGCGCACTGGGGACACGCTCCGGCATGGGTTTTGTTGCCGAAACGGGTAGCGGCCACACCTTGGTGATGGACGGTGCGCCGGACGCCGACAAACCCGAAAATGGTGGTCTGAACCTGGCACCGCGCCCATTGGAAACGGTCTTGGCCGGCACCGGGGGCTGCACCGCTTACGACGTGGTGCTGATCTTGAAGCGCGGTCGCCACTACGTGACCGGCTGCTCGGTCAAGCTAACTGCCGAGCGCGCCGCAGCGGATCCCAAGGTGTTTACCCGCATCAACATGCATTTCACCGTGTCGGGCAAAGGTATCCCCGCAACCGCGGTAGAGCGCGCCATTGCCATGAGCCACGAGAAATACTGCTCGGCCAGCGTCATGCTGGCCAAGACCGCCGTCATCAGTACCAGTTTTGAGTTGATCGAGATTTGATTGTCTTTGCCTGTCATCCCGGGCTCGATGGGGGAGCCATGGATTGCGGATCGAGCCCGCAACGACATTGAATGCAAGTTACACCCGGTGCGCCACGGTAGTCATGACCTTGGCGGCCAAGGTCATGAGCTTCTTCACCGCTTGCGGCAGCTCGGCAGCACCGGCCTTTTGAGCATCGAGCGCATGGCGGGCCTCGTCATCTTTCATTTGCGCCACGATGGCGCGCGAGGCATGGTCATTGGCGGGAAGCATTGATAGATGACTCTGCAGATGCGCCTCCACCTGGTTTTCTGTTTCCACCACAAACCCCAGGCTTAAACGGTCGCCCAGTCGCCCGGCCAGCAGGCCCAACCCAAAGGCGGCGCCGTACCACAACGGATTCAGCAACGATTTGTGCGCGCCTAGCTCTTTCAGGCGCTGCTCGGTCCATGCCAGATGATCGGTTTCTTCAGCACTGGCCCGGGTGAAATGGGCACGCAGAGCGTCGTTGTGGGTTGCAAATGCCTGCGCCGTGTAAAGCGCCTGGGCGCATATCTCGCCAACATGGTTGACCCGCATCAGGGCGCCAGCTTGCGCCTTCTCGGCGGCCGACAGGTCGGTAGCCTCATGTGCCAGGGTTGGGCAAGTCCGGCTGGCGCGCGGTGTCGCAAACAGAGTGCGCAAGGCGGCGTCGGCGGTGCTTAGAAGTAGGTCCATCACACAGTTTCCAATTCGACAAAATGGTTAGCGCTTGATTGTCGCAGTCCGGGCTGGGACGCCCTGGCCCTGCGCCGACAAACTCCCCCACTACAACGAATTCGTCGAGTCCGCTGGCAGCCCTCCTGATCTCGCTCAGGAGTTTAATCAGCTGTTTCGCAATTTCCCGCTTCGCCAGCGGGGCGTCGGGGTCGGTTGCGTACACCAGAATGTTGGTGTCTATGGACCAGCGCTTTAACTTGATCGTCGTAGCCATCGCTGCGCTCAAAGTTTTTGCCAATCGAGCGCGTCATACGGATCGACAAAGGCTTTTCAAGCAGTGCTTCACGTTCCGCCAAACTCGGTTCAATCGCAGTCAAAGGCGATAATTTCAGAACCGGTTTGCCATCGGGCGTCACCGTCAGTTCCTGCCCTGAGGTGACGCGCGATGCGTCAAAACGTGAACTTGTCTGTTTCAACATGTTGCAAGCCCACAACGAAAGCGCCAACTTTGCCAAAGTTTACGGGTGTTTTCTTTGCCAAGGCGTGTGCCGTCTGGTTCAATTAGCCCAACTTCCTGAAATAGGAGGTTGGCCCGGGGTCCGAGACTCTCAAACCGGCGCCCTATGTTTAACCTTGGAGTAATATTTAACATGAAAAAAACCCTCGTAGCTATGGCTGCCCTGGCAGTCGTTGGCGCTGCATCCGCTCAATCCGTGACCCTGTATGGCGCGGTTGACGCTTCGTACAACTACATGGCCGCCTCTGGTGGCCTGACCGCTTCCAAAATGGGCAATTCGCAATATGGCTCCAGCAAGCTTGGCTTTAAGGGCGAAGAAGACCTGGGCGGCGGTCTGAAAGCTGTCTTCAAGCTTGAAGGCGGTCTGGCTAATGACTCCGGCAATGGCAAGGCATCCAACACCAACAACCAGGCTGGGAATGCCGTTTCTGTCGGTGGTTCGCAAGGTCTGGACTTCCAGCGCTATTCCTACGTTGGTCTGGTTGGCGGCTTCGGTGAAGTGCATCTGGGTCGTGAATACATCAGCTCGTTCTTGCACGGTCAAGGATCAGTTGACGTGTTCGGCACCAATGGCCCTGCTGACGCGACCAATATGTTCTATCAATTAGGTGCCGGTAAGCCCGCCACCAATATGTCCAACATGGTGACTTACACCACGCCTAACATGGGTGGTTTTACCGGTGGTCTGCAGTATTTCATGGGTGAGAATACCCAAGGTGGCGCTGGCGCCAATGACAACGGCTCCGGCTACTCCATCTATGCGGATTACACCGCAGGCCCGCTGTTTATCACTGGCGCTCAGTCAGTGCAATATGAAGCGGCTTCGGCTACCGGTGGCGACTACCTGGTTCGTGCTTTGGGTGCATCGTACAACTTTGGCATTGCCACGGTGGTCTACACTTATGCGCATGAAGAGTCGGCTAACTCCACCGCCACCCCCAAGAACGACAGCAACCTGATTGGTGTATCGTATCCGATGGGCGCCGCCACTTTCAAGGCTTCCTATATTCACGCTGCGAAGAACACGGGTGTGTCTGGTGCGGCTGACACAACGGGTGATTTGTTCGGTTTGGGTGTCGATTACGCCTTGTCCAAGCGCACCACAGTTTACGCAACCTATGCGACTGTCAAGAACAATGATGGCGCCAGCACTTTCGCCACCGGGCTCGCAAGTGGTGTTAACGGCACCTCGGACAACCTGGCTGTTGGTGTCTATCACAAGTTCTAATCTGACGCTGGCGCAAGTCAGCTGAGGGTTTAAAAGTCCTGAACCCTGCTACGGCGACGTAGCAGGGTTTTTTAATGCAAGTGTGTATTTCAAGGATGATGGTGTTGATAAAGATACTGCTTGTTAGCTTGCTGCTGTCGTTGCTTGGGTGTGCTTCTGTTGCACCTGACAATGAGCCTGGGTTGGCAGCATCACGAGTTTCCTGACCAAGCAGTTACCGAGTACCGCTATGTTCTTCAAGAGGGCCGCGATACGATGGCAGCCAGCGCGGTGTCGTCGGCCAGCATGATGCGCCGACATGTGCACGTGGCAGCAGAAGATACAGGTGTTGTGAAGTTCTCGCGGAAAGTGCCTGAGCTGATCGCTGACGCTGATTTATGTGTGGAGCAACACTGTGCCACAGGCACTGTGATTGTCAACCCACGCACTGACCGTATCCGCAAGCTGGTGGTTGAGTCCGGCGGCCAGCAGCTGAACCGCTGACTTGACTATGAGCGCAATATTCGCGCAGATTTCGAAACCTTGCCTGACGATTACGCGCATTGGCTTGCTAAATTTCGCCATGCAGTTTCAAACTGGACACCCATGGCTCAAGAATGGGGTGTGTTTAAAAAAATGACTTCCCAAATTCAAGATGCTTTGGCCTGGATTGGCCCCGGCCTGCGTCGCCTGCCTTGATGCGCTCATAATGAGCAGCTGATTCACGATCAAGGACATGGCCATGGGACAAGCCGTACAAAACACAATTTTTACTGCCGAGGACTATCTGACCTGGGAGGTGGCGCAACCCGAGCGCCATGAATACCTCGATGGCGAGGTGTTCGCCATGGCTGGCGCCGAAGACCGGCATGTGACCGTGGCTATGAACCTTGCCTTTGCGCTGCGCCAACACCTCACGGGCAGCCCGTGCCGAACTTACATGAGCGACATGCGCTTGCACGTGGCTGCCGCCAACAGCTATTTCTACCCTGACGTGCTTGTGACTTGCAGTGCGCTGGACCTGGTCAGCCCGATGCTCAAGACCGAGCCCCGCTTGCTTGCAGAAGTGCTCTCGCCCGGCACCGCAGCCTATGACCGGGGTTTGAAGTTCAGCCACTACCGCAGCCTGGGCAGCCTGCAGGAGTACCTGCTGATTGACCTGGACAGCCGCAGCACCGACTGTTATCGCAAAGGCGCCGACGGGTTGTGGGTGCTGCACCCGTTTGCCCGCGGTGAAACCGTCGCTCTGGCCAGCGTGGCGTTGGAGCTCAGTGCAGCGCAGTTGTTTGCCGAAGTGCCAGAAGTCTGAAATGCAAACGACTGCCCTGAAAGTTCATGGCCGCGCGTTTTCACATATTGCGGCCTTCCACCCCGAGATCAAGGCGCTGCGGCGTGACCCGCATGCCCATCCTGAGCTCGGATTTGAAGAGGTTTACACCTCGCGCCGGGTGGTCGAGGCGCTGAAAGTCTGCGGCGTCGATTAGCTTCACAGCGGAATTGGCAAAACCGGCGTTGTGGCGGTCATCAAGGGACGTCAGAGCAGCAGCGCAAAGATGATCGGATTGCGCGCCGACATGGATGCGCTGGCCATGACCGAGCACAACGATTTCGCCTGGAAATCCGGCCAACCGGGACTCATGCATGGGTGCGGTCACGATGGCCATATCGCGATGCTGGTTGGTGCCGCACGGTACCGGCTGAGACGCGTAATTTTGACGGTACAGCAGTGCTGATTTTTCGACCCGGTGAGGAGGATTTTGCCGGTGCCAGGGCGATGATAGAGGACGGCCTGTTCGAGCGTTTCCCGGTGCAGTCGGTGTTTGGCATGCACAACTGGCCCGCCATGCGACCAGGCACCATCGGCATCAACATGGGGCCGATGATGGCAGCGGCCGACCGCATCACGATTGAAATTACCGGTCAAGGGTGGACATGGCGCGCATCCCTACCAGACGGTGGACCCGGTGCTGGTGGCGGCGCACATTATTACGGCGGTGCAAAACATTGTCTCGCGCAATGTCAAACCGGTGGACAGCGCTGTCATCAACGTGTGTGCCGTGCGCTCAGGTGAATTGGGTTCAATGAACGTGATACCCGGCCACCATCAACACGGTGGCAGAAGCCAGTTTTGCCGGCGATGTGGCGCAAAGCCTGGTCGGCGTCGACAACGTGGTGCGTGATTTGGAGCCGAGCATGGGGGCGGAAGATTTTTCGTTCATGCTGCAAGTCAAACCAGGTGCCTATATGCGCATTGGTCAGGGTGTGGAAAATGGAGTGGGGAGCTGCTTCCTGCACAACAGCCGGTACGACTTTAATGACGATATTTTGCCTTTGGGTGCTGCGCTGCACGCCAGTCTGGCAGAGCATGCCATGCCCTTGCAGACGATCTAAGGCGCCTCACGCATAGCGTTTGCTGCGCAAATTGTTTTTCATCTCGCTCAGCAGCGGTTGCAGCTTGTCGCCGCCGATGCGCAGGGCCACGCAGGTGGCCAGGATGTCGATGATCAGCAAGTGCAGCAATCGTGACACCATGGGGCTGTAGCGTTCATAACCTTCCGGGTGATCGGCAGCCAGGTGAATATGGCCGGCGGCGGCCAGTGGCGAGCCACTGGCAGTGATGACGATCGTAGTGGCGCCGTGTTTGCGGGCAATGTCGCAGGCGTCCATCAGGTCGCGGGTACGCCCCGAGTTGGAGATGATCACCACGCAGTCGCCCGGCCCCAGCAGGGACGCGCTCATGACCTGCATATGACCGTCGCTGTAGGCAATGGTGTTCATGCCAAGCCGGAAGAATTTGTGCTGGGCATCCTGCGCCACCACGCCGGAATTGCCGACGCCAAAAAACTCGATGCGCTTGCCTTGTTGATAGGCGAAGAGCAGCGCAGTGACGGTCTTGTCGATCATGGCCGTGCTGGCATCGTTGCGGTATTTCAAAAACGCGGCCACGGTGTTGTCGATCACCTTGACCGTGATGTCGGTGGTCTTGTCGTCGGCATCGACGCTGCGGTGAATGAACGGCACGCCTTCGCTCACACTGCCAGCCAGCTTGAGCTTGAAGTCGGACAGGCCATCGTAGCCGACGCTGCGGCAAAAACGCACCACCGTGGGTTTGCTGACGTGGGCACGATCGGCCAGTTCGCTGACCGGCAGCTTGGCAAAGCTGCGCGGATCACTCAGCACCAGCTTGCCGACGCGCTGTTCAGCCGGAGCCAACGACGGCAAACAGGCTTTGATGCGGTCAAGCATGGTGGCTCACGTCTCTTCCGCCCAGCAATAGCCGTCGCGCGCAATCATGGCGCTGGCGGCGCTCGGTCCCCAGGTGCCAGCGGCGTACAGGCGCGGGCCTTGCAGGTCATTTTTCCAGTGCTCAATAATCGGCTCAACCCAGCGCCAGGCTTCTTCCTGTTCGTCACTGCGAACGAAGAGGTTGAGGCGGCCATCAATCACATCGAGCAACAACCGTTCATAGGCACCAACCCGCCCGATGCCAAAACGTTTGTCGAAGTCGAGGTCGAGTTGCACCGGTGCCAACGTCTGGGAGTTGCGGCGGTTGTCCTGACCTTGTGCCAGCAAGTGCAACTCCAGGCCATCTTTGGGTTGCAAATTGATGACCAGCCGATTGGCGACGTCGATCTGCGAATTGAAGATGGCGTGCGGGGTCGGGCGAAAATTCACCACAATGCGGGCATCGCGCCCAGCCAGCCGTTTGCCGGTACGGATATAAAACGGCACGCCGGCCCAACGCCAGTTGGATATTTCAGTGCGCAGAGCGACAAAGGTCTCGGTATTGCTTTGCGGGTCGACGCCGACTTCCTCGCGATATGCCTCGACCGGAGTACCTGCGATGGTGCCGGCCGCGTACTGGCCACGAATGACGTCCCGCGCCAGCGCTTCTGCGGTCCAGGGTTTGAGCGATCGCAAGACCTTGAGTTTTTCGTCACGGATGGCGTCGGCATGAGAGTTGATGGGCGGCTCCATGCCGATGGCACACAATAGCTGCAGGGCATGGTTTTGCACCATGTCACGCAGCGCACCGGTGGTCTCATAAAATGCACCGCGTTTTTCGACACCCAATTCTTCGGCAATTGTGATCTGGATATTGGCGATGTGCTCGCGGCGCCACAAAGGCTCAAACAAGGCGTTGCCAAAGCGCAGCGCAAAGAGGTTTTGCACAGCCGGTTTGCCCAGGTAGTGGTCAATGCGAAAGACCTGGCGCTCACCAAAGACGCGGCGCACGGTATCGTTGATGGCGCGGTTCGATGCCAGATCGTGACCCAGCGGTTTTTCCAGCACAACACGCGTCTTTGCGGTGTTTAATCCGGCCACCGCCAACTGCTCGCAGACCGTGGTAAACAGGTTGGGCGCGGTGGCAACGTACATCACCACGGTGTCGGCGCGGCGCTGTTCCAGGGTGATGCCAAGTCGCGCATAGTCATCGGGTTTGGACAGGTCCATTCGCACAAACTCAAGCAAAGCGGCAAAGCGCGTGAACTCTTCGTCGTTAGGGCGTTTGGCCAATTCAACATTGTCGAAGCGTGAGCGGATCAGCGCGCGGTACTGATCGCAACTGAGATCATCGCGGCCGACACCAATGATGCGGCCACCTTCCGGCAGCGTGCCATGGCGAAAGGCTTGAAACAAGGCCGGCATCAACTTGCGCCAGGCCAGATCGCCAGTGCCACCAAACAAAACAAGATCAAAGCTCATGGATGAAAAGTACCCAACAAATTTTGTGATGGAGATTGAAAATTCAGGTGTGTAATGTAACTTAGTTTCATGAAATTATCAAAATCGTGTAACTTTGACGGTGAACCAGGTATCAGAACTTGGATGCTCCCAGCTCGTCACAGGATAATGACAACATGAACCCACTCGATGCACTAAAACAATTCACCACTGTGGTGGCTGACACCAGCGACTTCAGGCAGATACCGCCCGGCTTGACGAGCCGCTGCTGGCGGCTTGATCTTTAACTGTAGGACTTCCCATGACCCGCTTATCCTGTGACCGCACACCCGCTTGGGGCGCGTTGCAAACCCATTTCAACGCGCACGGTCGTGCCTTCGACGCACGCGTTGCTTTTGCTGGAGATGCGGGGCGCTTTGAGGCTTTCAGCCAAAGTGCACCCCATATCTTTGCCGACTTGTCCAAGAACCTGATCGATGGCGAGACGCAGCAATTGCTATTGGAGTTGGCTCGCCTGACCGGTGTGCAAACACATCGGGACGCCATGTTTGCCGGTGCTCCAATCAACAATACCGAGCAACGTGCGGTGATGCATTGGTTGCTAAGACATCCGCTTGTTGCGCCGTCGGATGTGGCGCAATCGGCGGTCAAGAATGTGGCCGCTGAATTGACAGCGGTGCACGACGTATTGAACGCCATGCTGGCTTACGCTCAAGCGGTGCGAGCTGATGAGGCCATCACCGATGTGGTCAATATTGGCATCGGTGGCTCCGATCTGGGTCCGCAAATGGCGGTGCTGGCGCTGGACCAATTTGTGTTGCCAGGCAAACGCTTTCACTTTGTCTCCAACGTAGACGGGCATGAGCTGGCGGCCGTGCTCAAGCGCGTCAAACCCGAGAGTACGCTGTTTTTGATTGCCAGCAAAACGTTCACCACCATTGAGACCATGACCAATGCGCAGTCGGCCAAGTCCTGGTTTCAATCGCAGGGTGGTACTGATATTGCACGCCACTTTGCCGCCCTGACCACCAATGTGTCGGCGGCCAATGCATTTGGCATCAGCACGACTTTTGGTTTTTGGGATTGGGTAGGTGGGCGCTATTCGATGTGGTCGGCCATCGGGTTGCCGTTGGCGATTGCTATCGGTGCCGAGGGTTTTCGTGAGTTTCTGGCCGGTGCGCACGACATGGATGAGCATTTTCGGACTTCCGCTTTGGCGAGCAACTTGCCCGTTCGGCTGGCACTGCTGGACGTCTGGTA
Source organism: Betaproteobacteria bacterium (assembly GCA_025354965.1). Lineage (GTDB taxonomy): Bacteria > Pseudomonadota > Gammaproteobacteria > Burkholderiales > Burkholderiaceae_C > Rhodoferax. The sequence goes on along the minus strand of JANXLW010000208.1, from coordinate 1,143 downwards.
CCGTAATTTCCATGGTTTCACGAGTCGCTCCATCGCGCCCTACCACAGCGCGCTGCGCCGTCTGCCGGCCTATTTGCAGCAGCTGGAGATGGAGAGCAACGGCAAGCGGGTGAACCGCTCGGGTGAATCCTTGGCCTACGGCACGTCACCCGTGCTGTGGGGCGAACCAGGCACCAACGGGCAGCACGCGTATTTTCAGATGCTGCACCAGGGCACCGACGTGGTGCCGGTGGAATTTGTAGCGGTCAAAAAGCCGAAGCATGATTTGCCTGGGCATCATGACCTGCTGCTGGCCAATGTGTTGGCCCAGGCCCAGGCCCTGATGGCGGGCAAGGCTGATGCGGGCGGCCATCGGCATTTTCCCGGCAACCGGCCCAGTACTTTTTTGCTGCTTGATGAGCTCACGCCCACCAGCCTGGGCGCCTTGATTGCCTTGCAGGAGCACCGTGTTTTCGTCACTGGCTCGCTATGGGGCATCAACAGCTTCGACCAGTGGGGTGTGGAGCTGGGCAAGGTGCTGTGCCGCGACCTGCTGCCAAGGCTCACTGCGGTTGGCGATGACGCCGACCTCGATGCCTCGACCGCAGGTCTGATTGCCCGCTTGGGGACATTCCCGGCCTGATCACCGGAGACGCTGTGCGGTCAGCCGCGCGGCTGCGCCAGCCACTGCTCGGCCATCCGCACCCACAACGTTGCGCCCAGCGGGATCAACGCGTCGTTGAAGTCGTAGCTCGGGTTGTGCAGCATGCAGGGGCCGAGGCCGTGACCTGACTGCCGGTGGTCTCCGTCGCCATTGCCCATCACGAAGTACGCGCCGGGGATGGCTTGCAGGTAGTACGCGAAATCCTCCGCGCCCATCGTCGGCTCGAACTCCAGCACCTCGTCGGCGCCGACCAGATCGGTCATCACGCGGCGAGCGAATGCCGTCTCGTCGGGGTGGTTGATCGTCGGTGGATAGTTGCGGCTGAACTCGAATTTGCAGCTCACGCCGAAGGCGGCGCAGGTGTGCTGCGTGATCTGCTGCATCCGCTGCTCAATCAGATCCAGCACCTCCAGCGTGAAGGTGCGCACCGTGCCCTGGATCTCGCAGGTGTCGGGCACCACATTCGTCGCTTCGCCGGTGTGGATCATCGTCACCGAAAT
>JANXLW010000175.1 GCA_025354965.1 Betaproteobacteria bacterium | reverse complement strand
CCCTGCGCGATCTGGTCAACGCTATCCCGCTTTACGCCATCAAGGCCGGTCTTTTGACGGTGGCCAAGCAGGGCAAGAAAAACATTTTTTCGGGCCGCATTCTGGAGATTGAAGGTTTGCCTGATCTCAAGGTGGAACAGGCTTTTGAGCTAAGCGATGCATCGGCCGAACGCAGTGCCGGTGGCTGTACAGTGCACCTGAACAAGGAGCCTATTCAAGAGTACATCACCAGCAATATCACGATGCTCAAATGGATGATTGCCTCGGGCTATTCTGATGTGCGCACCATCCATCGTCGCATCAAGGCGATGGAAGCCTGGCTGGCAAATCCGCAGTTGCTCAAGGGTGACGCCGATGCCGACTATGCCGCGGTCATTGAGATCGACCTGGCAGATATTCATGAACCCATCGTCGCCTGCCCGAATGACCCGGACGATGTAAAAACCTTGTCTGACGTTGCTGGTGCCAAGATCGAAGAAGTCTTCATTGGCTCTTGCATGACCAACATTGGCCACTTTCGGGCAGCGAGCAAATTGCTCGAGAACAAGCGCGATATTCCGGTCAAGTTGTGGATGGCGCCGCCTACCAAAATGGATGCAAAACAACTGACAGAAGAAGGTCACTATGGTGTTCTAGGTACCGCTGGTGCACGCATGGAAATGCCCGGTTGCAGCCTGTGCATGGGCAACCAGGCGCAGGTGAAAGAAGGTGCCACTGTGTTCTCCACTTCCACGCGTAATTTCCCGAATCGTCTGGGCAAGAACAGTTTTGTGTACCTGGGTAGCGCGGAGCTGGCGGCCATCTGTTCCAAGTTGGGGCGCATTCCTACCAAAGCGGAGTACATGGCAGACATGGGCGTTCTGACAGCAGCCAGCGACAAGATCTACCAGTACTTGAACTTTGATAAGGTCAAAGATTACACAGACGCTGCTGCTTCCTTTAAAGAAGGCGCTGCCGTTTGATCAGTTACATCCAACCCTGAATCAGGTCGGATACTTTGTCTTTCAAGCGCGCCACGATTCGTTTCGTGGTGCGCTTTTCTAGTGCCAAACAAGGGCGCAGGGGTGCTGGATAATTGTCGTCATGAACGCGCTTCAATCCGTCCCGCTACCGCTGCAAACAATTTTTCTGTTGATCGGCAGTAATATTTTTATGACCTTTGCCTGGTACGGTCATTTGAAAGACTTGGCCTCTTCACCCTGGTACATCGCGGCACTGGTGAGTTGGGGGATCGCCTTATTTGAATATGCGCTGCAGGTACCGGCCAACCGCATTGGCTTTCAGCAAGCCGGCTTCAATGTGGGGCAACTCAAGATCGTGCAGGAGGTCATTACGCTGGCGGTATTTGTGCCGTTTGCCATGCTGTATCTCAAAGAACCCTTCAAGCTGGATTATGTGTGGGCTGCGCTGTGCATGGTGAGCGCGGTGTTCTTTATTTTTCGCAGTGCTTGAACTCCCGGGTCTCAACCTGCAGGTCGGGCGGTTAAACTTCGCGCAGTCACAAAACGTCAAATCTTTGACATGTTCCCCCGAGGAGTCTGCCATGTTTTTTGGCAAGCTGTTGCCGCGTGAAGGCAATTTTTTCGAAATGTTCAACCAACACGCGGACCGCATTTTGGAGGCGGCCTACGCGTTTTCCAAATTGGTGGCCAATTACAGTGATCTTCACCTGCGGCAAAAATACAATCAAGACGTCGACAACGCTGAGAGGGCGGCAGATCGGGTGACGCATGAAGTCAACAAGGCAATTCATATCACCTTCATCACCCCCATTGACCGGGAGCAGATTCACACATTGATCAATACCATGGACGATATCGCCGACCTGATTCAGGACTCGGCTGAGACTATGGCGTTGTATGACGTGCGTCACATGACGGAAGACATAACCCGACTGACCGACCTGAGCGTGAAGTGCTGTGAACGGGTGCGCGATGCCGTCAATATGCTGGCCAAGATCGCAGACCCCGCGACAGCCGCCGCCGCCTTAAAAACCTGCGAAGAGATCGACCAGCTTGAGTCTGACGCTGACCGCGTTATGCGCAGCGCCATGAGCAAGCTTTTCCGTGAAGAACCGGACGTGCGGGAAGTGATCAAACTCAAAGCGATTTACGAATTGCTGGAGACCATCACCGACAAATGCGAAGACGTTGCCAATGTGATCGAGGGCATCGTCCTCGAGAACTCCTGAGTCATACCGGTCATGGCATCGGTTCAGGTTGGTTTGTGGGTGGTGGTGATGCTCGTCATGCTGGCGTTGGCGTTCGATTTCATGAATGGATTTCATGACGCCGCGAACTCAATTGCAACAGTGGTGTCCACCGGTGTTCTCAAGCCCGGACAGGCAGTGCTTTTTGCAGCCGTCTTCAACTTCATTGCGATTTTGGTGTTCCAGTTGAGTGTCGCTGCAACAATTGGCAAGGGGCTTGCCCAGCCTGGTGTGGTCGACGTCAACGTTGTTTTTGGCGCGCTCGTTGGCGCCATCAGCTGGAATTTCATCACCTGGTATTACGGTATACCCAGTAGTTCGTCGCATGCACTGATCGGCGGCATTGTTGGTGCGGTGATATCCAAGACTGGTGCCTCTGCGCTGGTGTTGTCCAGCATCGTAAAGACAGTGGTTTTCATATTTGTCTCGCCACTGATGGGGTTCCTGCTGGGCTCGCTGATGTTGATTGCGGTGTCGTGGTTTTTTCGTCGCAGCACGCCCAGTCGCATCGACCGATGGTTTCGCCGTTTGCAGTTAGTGTCTGCAGGTGCCTACAGTCTGGGCCACGGCGGCAATGATGCACAGAAAACGATCGGCATTGTCTGGATGTTGCTCATTGCAACAGGCTATACCGCCGTCGGAGATAAAGCACCTCCGACCTGGGTGGTGCTAACTTGCTACACGGCAATCGCCATGGGTACCTTGTTTGGCGGGTGGCGTATTGTCAAGACCATGGGACAAAGACTCACCAAACTCAAGCCGGTGCATGGATTCTGTGCAGAAACAGGGGGTGCCATAACGCTATTCACTGCAGCAATTTTGGGCATCCCGGTCTCGACTACGCACACCATCACGGGCGCCATCGTGGGCGTCGGGGCGACACAGCGTGCCAGTGCGGTGCGTTGGGGTGTTGCAGGCAACATCATTTGGGCCTGGATTCTCACCATTCCGGCCACCGCGTTTGTTGGCGCGATTGCGTATTGGGTTAGTCTGTTGCTATTTTGACGCCACGGCTCGCATTCAAACGAGATTGCGTAGTTTACGCATCAGGGCATCAGGATTTGAGGGTGAGTTCGAAGTAACGTTGAAAGCTGAATACGATGCTGCTCATCAGTACCGTGGTGCCAACCAAAAGTGCCAACGCTATTGCACCAATCGTGAGCCAGTTGGTTTGGCCGGGTGCAGCATCCGGGACTTGCTGTGGATTGAACCGGGCGTTCCATTTTTCCGGGGTCGTCAAACCATAAACAATGGCGGTCAGGGCGCAGCCGGCGATGGTAAAACCTAACAACGGAATCAAAAGCCAGGCCCAAAAGTCTTCCAGTCCGTTGCGTTGCACTCGCTCGATGCCATAAAGTCCCAAGGCGGTCGGTAGAGTCAGCAACCAGCCAAGCAGGTCGCCTCTTCCCCGCAAATAAAAGCGATGTAGCCCTAAAGGTCCGCCGATAAATGCCAGCCAGGCGGCGGTGGTTTTATTTTTCATGAATGCCAATTATGGCTGCGGGGCGCTGGTATCGCCCAACCCCAGAGGCTTGTCCATCATGACGACATCGCGCCACTGATCAAATTTCCAGCCACAGGATTTGAGAACCCCCACCATGGAAAACCCGACAGAACGATGAACTGCGATGGAACCAGCATTGGCCGAGTCGCCAATCACTGCAATCAACTTTCGCACACCAGCCCTTTCGGCTTGTGCAGCAAGTTCCGTCAACAGAGCCCGTCCGAGACCGAGACCTTGTGCGTCAGGCGCCATATAGATCGAGTCTTCAGCCGAGAATCGGTAGGCTGGGCGGGGCTTAAACCAGTTGCAGTAAGCAAAACCAAGCACATTGTTGCCGTCGACGACCACCAGGTGGGGCAAACCTTTGTCCAGTACGTCCCCTCGCCGGCTTGCCATTTCGTTCTGTGAAGGAGGCTCAAGTTCAAAAGTGCCGGTGCCAACCAGCACGTGATGGGCATAAATAGCGGCAATCGCCGGGACATCGTCAGCTTGACTTGGGCGAATGATGGGCATAAAAATGGGAAACGTTATAATGAAAGGCTATTCAGTGTGTCGCTGGCCGGGTGGTCATGTCGCGTGTCTCAAACGCTGGATTAAGTGCTAACTCAAATGGTGGAAATAATACTCCGCCACCCAAAGGATAAATCATGGTCGTCATTCGACTCGCCCGTGGCGGTGCAAAAGCACGCCCGTTTTTCAATATTGTCGTTGCTGACAAGCGTACCCGTCGCGACGGGCGCTTCATTGAGCGCATCGGTTTTTACAATCCAATTGCGACCGCCAGCGAAGAGAGTATTCGCATTGCACTGGACCGTCTGACCTACTGGAAAAGCGTTGGCGCACAGGCTTCTCCCACGGTGGAACGTCTGATCGATCAAGCCGCCAAAAAAGCGGTTTGATCACACTGTGATGTTGCCCGGCCTTGAAGCCGCCGAGCTACCGGCGGATGCCATCGAAGTTGGGCGCATCAATGATGCCTGGGGCATCAAAGGCTGGTTTAAAGTCCTGTCCTACAGCGCCGATCCAGAGGCGCTTTTTTCTTCCAAACGCTGGTTTTTGTTGCCCGCGGAAAAAGGTGCAAAGACCTTCGTCGGTGTCGCAAAACTCGCGATCAAAGAAGCCAAGACCCACTCGGACACGGTTATTGCTTCGGCGCATGACGTGGAAGATCGCAATGCGGCCGAAGCTTTGCGTGGTGCTCGCATTTTCGTATCACGGTCCAGTTTTCCAACGACTGAAAAAGACGAATACTACTGGGTTGACCTGATTGGGTTGAGCGTCGTCAACCGCGAGGACGTGGTACTTGGGTCGGTCAAGGAATTGCTCTCAACCGGGGCACAAACCGTGCTGGTGATGGAATGCGATCAAGATGGAAAGACGATCGAGAGAATGATTCCTTTTGTGTCGGTCTATGTTGACGATGTCAATTTAACAACTCGGCGCATTTTGGTGGACTGGCAGCCGGACTATTGAGTGTTGCTACATGCGGTTTGACATCGTCACGCTTTTCCCTGAACTGTTTACTCCGCTGTTGTCCAGCGGCGTTACGCGACGCGCGTTCCAATCTGGTCAAGTGGACGTCAAATTGGTCAACCCACGTGATTTTGCGTCAGGAAATTACAGGCGAGTCGACGATCGACCTTTTGGCGGTGGCCCTGGGATGGTCATGATGGCCGAGCCTTTAATTAGGTGTGTGGAAACCATTCGGTTGCAGAGAGCAGATACCGTGCCAGTAGTACTGTTTTCTCCGGTAGGTGAACAACTTAACCACACTGCGGTGGCGCGATGGGCGGCCGGCCAGGGTGCTGTCCTGATTTGTGGACGGTATGAAGGTGTTGACCAGCGCTTTATCGATGAATGCGTCACGGAGCAAATCAGCCTGGGTGACTTTGTACTTTCAGGAGGTGAGATTGCCGCCATGGCATTGCTTGACGCTGTGGCTCGACTGCAACCGGGAGTCCTCAATGACGAGTCCAGTCATCAGCAGGATAGCTTCAATCCTGTGTTGGACGGCTTGCTTGATTGCCCGCATTACACCCGCCCTGAAAATTGGTCAGGCAAGGCGGTGCCGGAAGTTTTGTTGTCGGGTCACCATGACAAAATTGAACGTTGGCAGCGCGAACAGCGGCTGGCCAGCACCGCCCGTCTTCGACCCGAACTGATTGTTCAGGCTCGTTGCGCAGGGAAATTGAGTCCTGCAGATGAATCCTATCTGACCGGGTTGGCGTCGAAACCGTAGCCGCAGTAGTATCTTGATCAGGCTATAATACACGGTTGATCGATCCTCTGGCTGGCAGCTTTTTGATGATTTCAAATAAGCTATTGTGTCAATTCCGACACACGCGCAACTAAGATCATTTGAGGAAATCATGAATCTGATTCAAATTCTTGAGCAGGAAGAAATTGCTCGTCTCGGGAAAGTCATCCCTGAATTCTCTCCAGGCGACACGGTGATTGTCAGTGTCAACGTGGTGGAAGGTACCCGCAAACGCGTACAAGCCTACGAAGGAGTTGTGATAGCCAAGCGCAATCGCGGTCTCAACAGCGGTTTCATCGTTCGAAAAATTTCCAGCGGTGAAGGTGTAGAGCGTACGTTTCAGACCTACAGCCCGCTGATTGCTGGCATCGAAGTCAAGCGTCGGGGCGATGTACGTCGTGCCAAACTGTATTACCTGCGTGATCGCAGCGGTAAATCGGCCCGTATCAAGGAAAAGCTGCCTGCCAAGAAAACGGGTACTGTTACGGCATAGCTCAAGCGTTCTTGCAAAAAGCCGCCGCAGCTATGCCTGTGGCGGCTTTTTTGATTGGACGCGTTGCGGAACAGACCAAAACCGTGAAACAATTTTGCTCTGTACGTCACTGACCGTGTTTTTTCATTTCCCGTGCCCTCAAATATTCCGCATACCCTTTTGTCCCAATTGTCCCACTTCGACCCACGTCAAGTGCCGGTGGAGAGCGTTGATTTCCACTTGCCCGCAGTAGCGATATCATCGCTGCAGCCCGGGGCCCTGCGGCATCGATTTGCGTCGTCCCCGAAGTGGGAACCAGAAGTGGTAGCGGAACAGCGGTTTTCCAATCGGGCATCAATCCATGCGTCGGTGTTGATGCCCATAGTCATGCGCGAGCAACCGACCGTACTGCTGACCGAGCGCACACGGCACCTTTCAACCCATTCAGGACAAATTGCTTTCCCTGGCGGAAAGGCCGATGAAGAGGACGTCGATGCGGTGGGTACCGCACTGCGTGAGGCGCAAGAGGAACTTGGCTTGCATCCGGCATTCGTGCAGGTGTTGGGGGTGCTGCCGCATTATGTGACAGGATCAGCGTTCATTATTACGCCGGTCGTTGCTCTGGTAGTACCGGGATTCACTCTGAATCCCAATGCCCATGAAGTTGCCGATGTTTTTGAAGTTCCGCTGGAGTTCTTGATGAACCCAGCCCATCATCAGCGCCACGCGCTGGAGTGGGAAGGTCTGCGGCGCGAATGGTTCTCCATGCCTTATTTGGATCAAAACAAGCAGCGTTTTATTTGGGGCGCTACCGCGGGCATGCTGCGAAACTTTTACCGGATGTTGTCAGCCTGATGGGTTGTCCCGCTATGATGATCCTATGAGTTTTATTTCCGTGCTGTTGGCCCTGCTGCTGGAGCAAGCACGTCCGTTGGGTCAGGGCAACCTGATTCACGCGAGCTTGCGCAGTTGGGTGCGTTGGAGCAGCAGAAATTTTGACACCGGTAAGTCGTTTCACGGCTGGCTGGCTTGGGGATTTGCCGTGGGTGGTCCATTTTTGGCGGCGCTTGTCATTTACTGGCTGCTGGATGCCTTTCTGGGTTGGCCGATAGCCGTAGTGTGGAGCGTGGCCGTTCTCTATGCGACGCTGGGTTTCAGGCAGTTCAGTTTCCATTTCACTCAGATCCGCAATGCGCTCGCTGACGGAAATGAAGACCGGGCTCGCGAATTGCTGGCTAGTTGGCAGCAGATCGATGCCAGCGAGTTGCCTCGCAGTGAAATTGTTCGTCATGTGATTGAACATTCAGTGCTGTCGGCCCATCGTCATGTCTTTGGAGTTCTTACCTGGTTCTCTGTGCTGGCCGTGTTTGGTTTTGGCCCCGCTGGTGCAGTCCTTTACCGATTGAGCGAATTTGTCGCACGCTACTGGCAACACAAGAGCCAACAGCACCTCCAGCCTGTCAGTGAAGCGCTGAAGCAAACGGCTGAGGATGCCTGGACCTTTATTGACTGGGTGCCCGCCCGTATAACGGCGATTAGTTTTGCGGTCGTTGGGAGCTTCGAGGAAGCGATTGACGGTTGGCGAAACTACCAACCACGCTTTGCCGGAGACAATGATGGCATTGTGCTGGCAGCCACAGCGGGTGCCGTGAATATGAGTCTGATGGGGGGCGCTGCCGGTGCAATCGAGTCTTCCGCTGGGGGTATCCCTGCGGCGACGAATCAGGCCGATATGCAAGCCGAATCATTACCTGGTCAGACGCCCGGACTCTCGCACTTGGCCGTCATCGTTGGCCTAGTGTGGCGTTCCGTGGTGATGTGGATGGTTCTGCTCGCTCTCTTGACGTTGGCGCGCCTGCTGGGTTGACTTGCTCAGTACTTTTTTGCCTGGCGCAGCTCTGTAAACAAGTCACGATAAATTTTGTATCGATTGGTGCTTATTCCGTCAGATATGGCAGTTGATGCAACTGCAGCAATGATGCCGCAACCAGGTTCATGAAGGTGGCTGCAGTTGTAGAACTTACAGTTGGCGACATGAGGTTTGAGGTCCGGCATGTAGG
>JANXLW010000155.1 GCA_025354965.1 Betaproteobacteria bacterium | reverse complement strand
CACGCGGAGCTAAAAAGGTTTATGCGTATTGCACCCATCCAATCTTTTCCGGGCCGGCCATCGAGCGCATCACCAACGGCAATGCACTCGATGAAGTGGTGGTCACCAATACCATCCCGCTGACCCAGGCGGCCTCCGCCTGCCGCAAGATAAGGCAGCTGTCGGTGGCACCTCTGATCGCTGAGACAATCCAGCGCATTGCCAAAGGCGAGTCGGTCATGAGTTTGTTCTCGGATCAGGAAAACCTTTTCTGATGCGGGCAAAAGTGGGCTCCAGGTACCGTTAGGTCGGTCCCGGGAGCTTTTTTAAATCGGGGTCACACTGGTCGCGGTGGACTCTTTCAGGAGTTAATTATGAAATTCGTCGCTTTTGAGCGCGCAAAGCAGGGCACGGGTGCGAGCCGCCGTCTCCGCATTTCCGGTCGCACGCCCGGTATCGTCTATGGTGGCACAGGTGAGCCGCAACAGATCGAGATTGATCACAACGCGCTGTGGCACGCCTTGAAAAAGGAAGCCTTCCATTCCACCGTTCTGGACATGGAAATCGGCGGCAAAGACCACAAGGTCTTGCTGCGGGACGTGCAGATGCATCCATTCAAGCAGCTCATCCTGCACATTGACTTCCAGCGCGTCGATGCCAATACCAAGTTGCACATGAAAGTACCCCTGCACTACAGCGGCGATGAAAACTCGCCTGCCATCAAGACCGAGGGTTGCATTGCAAATCACGTGGTGACCGAGATTGAAGTTTTATGCCTGCCGGTTGACTTGCCAGAATTCATCGCAGTCGATTTAAGCGGCCTTAAAAAAGGCGCGTCGCTTCACCTGGCCGACATTGCGTTGCCCAAGGGGGTAACGGCTGTGACCCACGGCAAGAACAACCCGGTGCTGGTATCGGTAGTGGTCATTGCAACGGCAGTTGCAGAAGAAGCGCCGGCGGCAGAAGCCGGCGCTGCGCCTGCGGCCGCTACACCTGCCACCGCCGCTCCGAAGGCGGCGGGCAAAGCCGCACCGGCTGCTGCCAAGGCGGCTCCGGCAGCGAAAGCACCTGCAGCAAAAGCACCGCCAACCAAGAAGTGACAAGCTAAAACTTCAAACTTTGGGCCCGCGCAAGTGGGCCTTTTTTTGTTCAGAAGTCACCTACTTCATGCTGCGTCGTGCAAACCAGACGGTTACACTGCGCCACTAGGCTTCGCAACCAAATAAGAATCTGACTCCCATTTAAGATGATCAAATTGTTTGTGGGTCTTGGCAATCCCGGCCCCGACTATGCATTCACTCGCCACAACGCAGGTTTTTGGTGGCTGGACGAGGTTGCTCACACGCTCAAGGCACCGCTTGTGATGGACAAGACCTACCACGGCCTGGTTGCACGCACCGCTGTCGACGGGCAAACGGTTTGGCTGCTAAAACCACAAACTTTCATGAACCTGTGCGGCAAGTCCGTCGCTGCACTGGCACGTTTTTTCAAGCTTCAATCGCAAGAAATATTGGTAGCACACGACGAGCTGGATATCGTTCCCGGCGAGGCCAAGCTCAAACTGGGCGGTAGCCACGCCGGTCACAACGGACTACGCGACATTCACGCCCAACTTGGCACCGACGACTACTGGCGCCTGCGTCTGGGCGTTGGTCATCCGGGCATCAAGTCCGAAGTCATCGACTGGGTGCTGAAAAAGCCCTCGCTGGATCACCGTCTGGCAATTGATCAAAGCATTGATCGGGCGATCAAGGCGCTGCCCCATTTGCTGGCGGGCGACATGGATAAAGCCACCTTGCTGGTACATACCAGCAAGCCGCCAAGACCGAAGCCGCCCAGACCTGAAATTCCAACCCCTTGAGTCCCGTCGCAACAATTTTCCGAACAGGAGCACAGCTTGAAAATCTTCCAATTGAACGTTCTATTTTTGGTCGCTATGGCCGCCTTGTCCACCAGCGCAACGGCTCAAAAGGCTTACAAGTGCGGCGACTCCTACAGCCAGACCCCGTGCCCCGGCGCTATCCAGATCGAGACCGCAGACCCGCGAACCAATGCGCAAAAAAAACAAACCGATACAGCAGCAAGTCGCGACGCCAAGTCTGCCGAAACGCTGCAAAAGGTCAGACTGCAGCAGGAAGAAAAAGACCTGGCAGCAAACTCGTCAACAGCGATGCCAGCAGCGCCGGCGCCAGAAACGGCAAACGACCCCGGCCCAAGCCAGTTGAAAAAGAAAAAGAAAACGCCAGAGTTCTTTACCGCCCAGGCGCCGGGTGAAAAAAAGAAAAAAAAGGCTGCGAAGAAAAAAGTTGTCAAAAAGGTCGAGAGTCAACCCTGATGGCATTGCGCGTCACAGACTCATGCAACAGTCTGTGAGTTCTTCAATTCAAACTGTAGCCGCCGGTACTTTTGCCACAAGGTTTCCCGATCTTCCACAAACAGGGGGTTGACCGGTATGCAGGCCACCGGGCACACCTGCACGCATTGGGGCTCCTCAAAATGACCGACGCACTCAGTGCATTTATCGGGATCAATCTCATAGATTTCCCGGCCCAGATAAATGGCCGCGTTCGGGCACTCAGGCTCGCACACATCACAGTTGATGCACTGGTCGGTGATGATTAAAGCCATGGCTTACCATCCACAACATTGTGAAATTCATTCGGGCGAAACAGCATGAGTCAAATTATCGGTGACGGCGCTACCTGAGCTGGTGCCATGGGTTTATTTCTCTTTAAACGCCTGATCACACTGCTGGCCACCCTGCTGGGGGCTTCGGTCGTGATCTTTTTGGTATTGGAAATACTGCCGGGAAACGCCGCCCAGATATTGATGGGGCCGGACGCCGCGCCAGAGGCCGTTGCGGCGCTGGCCAGCAAGCTGGGACTCAACCTGCCGCCCCTGGAGCGCTACTGGCAGTGGGTCAGCGGGATGCTGGTGGGCGATTTGGGTCTTAGTTACAGCTACAGCAGCCCGGTGCTCGATCTGGTGCTGGAACGTCTTGCATTAACAGTCCCGCTGGCCCTGATGGCCATGGCTTTGACCACCGTACTGGCGCTGGCCGCGGGCATTTACGCTGCCGCGCGCCACAACCGACTGGGTGACGTTGGCATGATGAGCCTGGCCCAGATTGGCATCGCCATCCCCAATTTCTGGTTTGCCATAGTGCTCATATTGCTGTTCTCGGTCCAGCTCCAATGGTTTTCGGCCGGCGGCTTTGCCGGTTGGGATGAAGGTGTTGGGCAAGCCCTCAAGTCCCTGCTGCTGCCGGCTATCTCGCTGGCCGTGGTGCAGGCGGCCATTCTGGCGCGAATTACCCGCTCGGCGCTGCTCGACGTCATGCGCGAAGACTTCGTGCGTACCGCACGCGCCAAAGGCTTGTCGCGGCGTGCCACGCTGTGGGGCCATGTGTTACGCAACGCCATGATTCCGGTGGTCACTGTCATGGGACTGCAATTTGCCAATTTGCTGGCCGGCACGATCGTGGTGGAAAACGTGTTCTACCTGCCGGGGCTGGGGCGGTTGATCTTTCAAGCCATCTCCAACCGCGATCTCATTGTGGTGCGTAATTGCGTCATGTTGCTGGCCGCCATGGTGATCATTGTCAACTTCGTCGTAGACGTGTTGTACGCCGTGATTGATCCACGCGTGAAGGCCAGCGACATATGAGCCTTTCCACATTGGCAAGTACGCGTCAGAGCGTCACCTTTGGCGCGCGCGCACTGGCCCATCGCAGTTTTGTAATTGGCGCCAGCTTGACTCTGCTGTTGATTCTGGCCGCGGCACTGTCGCTGCTGTGGACACCCTGGTCGCCGTATGAAATCGACATGGCTGCCAAACTGCAACTGCCCGATGCCCATCACTGGCTGGGCACCGATCCGTTCGGCCGCGACGTCACTTCCCTGTTGCTGGTTGGCGCGCGCAACTCAATTCTGGTGGGTGTAATTGCCGTCGGCATCGGCCTGGGCGCCGGCACCGCCCTGGGCCTGTTGGCAGCAGCACGGCGCGGCTGGGTTGAAGAGCTGATCATGCGGCTGGCCGATTTCACGTTTGCCTTTCCCGCCATTTTGTCCGCCATCATGATGACCGCTGTGTTTGGCGCCGGCATCGTGAACTCCATCATTGCCATCGGCATTTTCAATATACCGACCTTCGCCCGCATCACGCGCGCCAGCGCCAACGCCATTTGGTCGCGTGAATTCGTGCTGGCAGCACGCGCCTGCGGCAAAGGGCCCTGGCGCATCACACTCGATCACGTCTTGCCCAACATCATGTCGGCGTTGATCGTGCAGATCACCATCCAGTTTGCGCTCGCCATCCTGGCAGAAGCCGCATTGTCTTACCTGGGTCTGGGCACGCAGCCACCGCAACCGTCCTGGGGTCGCATGCTGGCCGAGGCGCAAACGCTGTTGTTTCAGGCACCGCAGCTGGCCGTGTTCCCGGGCGTGGCCATTGCTCTGGCCGTGCTGGGTCTGAACCTGCTGGGCGACGGCCTGCGCGATCTGATGGATCCGCGTCTGGCTCGAAAGCGCTAGGGCCTGCATGCCACTGCTTCAAGTTCAAAATTTGGGCGTGCGACTGCAGACTCAGCGCGGGCTGGCTGACGCAGTTCGGGCTGTCAGTTTCAGTCTGGAACGCGGCGAGACGCTGGGCCTGATCGGAGAGTCCGGTTGTGGCAAGTCGCTCACCGCGATGTCGCTGATGGGCTTGTTGCCGGACAGTTCGGTCGTTTCCGGCAGCATCCGCTTTGACCAACAGGAGCTGGTGGGCATGGATGACGCCGCTCTGCGCAAGTTGCGCGGCAACCGCATCGGCATGATTTTTCAGGAACCCATGACGGCGCTGAACCCGGTTCACACCGTTGGGCACCAGGTGGCGGAGCCGCTCACGCTGCATCGCGGCGCTTCCACCAAGGCGGCCAGGCAGCAAGCCATTGCTCTGCTGGACCGGGTCGGCATTGCGGATGCCGCACGCCGCGTTGATGCCTACCCGCATCAGTTTTCCGGTGGTCAGCGCCAACGCATCACCATCGCCATGGCGCTGGCCTGCGGACCAGATTTATTGATCGCCGATGAACCGACCACGGCGCTTGACGTCACCATTCAGGGGCAAATCCTGGACCTGATCAGCGACCTCGTAGCGGAGCGCGGCATGGCGCTGATGCTGATCTCGCACGATCTGGGCCTCATCGCCCAGAATGTTTCCCGCATGCTGGTGATGTATGGCGGCACGGTCGTGGAAAGTGGGCCGACGCAGGTGGTTTTTGATCACATGGCGCACCCTTACACGCGCGGTTTGTTTGGCGCACGACCGCAGCTGGGCGCGACACGCGGCCAGCGCCTGATCACCATCGAGGGCAAAGTGCCGGAACTGGCCGACTTACCCACCGGTTGTCCTTTCTATGAGCGTTGCCCTTGGGCCGAGACCCAGTGTGCCAGCAGCTTGCCCGCACCCAGAGATCTGGGCCAATCCCACCAGGCGAGTTGTTTGCGCCTCGATGTGTGTAGTGCGGCAAAGCCAACATGAGTGAAGCCTTGCTGCACCTTGACCAGGTCACCCGCACCTATGCGCTACCGCGCGAGCGCCTGTGGGCGCCACACCCTGTTGTGCACGCCTTGCGCGGTATCAGCCTGCGCATGGCAAGTGGCAAAAATCTGGGCGTGGTCGGCGAATCCGGATCGGGCAAATCCACCCTGGCCCGTCTGGTCATGGCCCTGGAGCCACCAACCAGCGGTTCGGTCCACGTGCTGGGGCAGGCGCTGAATCAGCTCAAACCCGCTGCCCTGCGCGCGGCGAGGCGCGACTTTCAGATGGTGTTTCAGGACCCCTACGGTTCGCTCGACCCACGCCAGACCGTGCAACGCATCGTCGCCGAACCGCTGGCGGTGCTGGGTGGTAGCTCGGTCGCCGACATGCGCTCCATGGCTGCCGATGTGCTGAACTCGGTCGGCCTGCGCAACAGCGACCTCGACAAGTACCCGCATGAGTTTTCAGGTGGCCAACGCCAGCGCGTGGCGATTGCCCGCGCCCTCATCACACGCCCCAAATTGATCGTGGCAGACGAACCGGTCAGTGCGCTGGACGTATCGGTCCAGGCCCAGGTGCTCAACCTGATGCAGGATCTGTCGCAGCAATTTGGTGTGACCTATCTGCTTATCAGCCACGATTTGGCAGTGGTCGACCACCTGTGCGACGAGGTGGCCGTCATCTACCAGGGGCGCATTGTGGAACAAGGTTCGCCGTTAACGCTATTCCATGCAGCCGCCCATCCGTACACCCAGGCGCTACTGGCCGCCGTACCCCGTGTCGCCCCGAATTCAACTCCGGTTAGCAGAAAACGAAGCGCCGTGATCACGCAGCACCGGGCTCCCGCCGCGGCCTGTCCCTATGCCCAGCGCTGCCCGCTGGCACAGCCTTTGTGCGATGCACAAAGGCCCGAACTCAGATCCGTGGGTGACGGTCATCAGGTGGCTTGTCATTTTGGCGCCGGCAATGTGTCATTACGTTGATGTTGGCAGTGGTATCGTTCGGCTGATCGTAGTGCAGGATTTTGATTTGGAAGTCATTTTTGACAGGGTAATTTATCATGGTCAATCGTCGTCAAGTACTCAACTCTGCGGCCACTGGCGCCGCACTGGTATCGCTGCCATGGGCTGCCACCGCTCAAGGAAAAAAGGACTCTGTTGTGCTGGCCATGACGCTGGAGCCGCCGGGACTGGACCCAACCGCCGGTGCAGCCTCCGCCATTGCCGAAATCGTGCAATACAACATTTTTGAAACCCTCACCAAAATCAACAGCGACGGCAGCGTATCGCCGCTGCTGGCTGAAAGCTGGGAAGTGTCACCTGACCTCAAAACCTACACTTTCAAATTGCGCAGAGGATTGAAGTTTCAGAATGGAGAGGCTTTCAATGCCAGCAGCGTCAAGTTCTCATTTGAGCGTGCCGCCGCCGAGAAAAGCACCAACAAGGACAAACGCACGTTTACCGGCATGGACAGCGTGGCGGCCATCGACGACTACACGGTCGTCATTCTGAACAAATCACTGGACCCCGACTTCTTGTTTTTGATGGGCCAGGCCACCGCTATCATCGTGGAACCCAAGAGCGCAGACAACAACGCCACCAAACCGGTGGGCACCGGCCCGTACCAACTTGCCACCTGGAACAAGGGGTCTTCGGTCACTTTAAGCAAGTGGGAAGGCTACCGCAGCGCTGCCAGCATCAAGATGAAAAAGGTGATGTTTCGCTTCATCAGTGACCCGGCAGCTCAGGTCGCAGCCCTGTTGGCCGGCGACGTGGATGCCTTCCCGCGCGTCACACCTCGCAGCGTGGTGCAATTCAAAACCAATGCCAAGTTTCAGGTTGTGGTGAGTGGCTCACGCGCCAAGACTATTCTGGCTATCAACAACAAGAAAAAGCCGCTCGACGATGTGCGCGTGCGCCGCGCCATTGCCGCCGCGATTGACCGCAAGGCGGTCATTGAAGGCGCTGCCGACGGCTATGGTGTGCCGATTGGCAGCCACTATGTGCCGGGCGCGTTTGGCTATGTCGATACGACCGGCATCAACCCCTTCAACATCGAAAAAGCCAAAGCCCTGCTGGCCGAGGCGGGCGTCAAAACGCCGCTGGAGCTGAGCCTGAAACTGCCGCCGGTGCCCTATGCGCGCCAGGGTGGTGAAGTGATTGCCGCCCAGCTCGCCAAAATTGGCATCGTTGCCAAAATCGAGAATGTGGAGTGGGCACAGTGGCTCAGCGGTACTTACACCAACAAAAACTACGACCTGACCATCATCTCGCACGTGGAGCCGTTTGACCTGGGCAACTTCGCCAAGCCGGGCTACTACTGGGGCTATGAATCAGCACAGTTCTCCGCCCTGTTCGACAAGATTCAAAACGCGCCTCGCGCCGCGGACCGCGCCAAACTGCTGGGTGACGCGCAGCGCATGCTGGCCAATGAATCGGTGCA
>JANXLW010000134.1 GCA_025354965.1 Betaproteobacteria bacterium | reverse complement strand
CACCGCCAAGCGCATCGCCGTGCAGGTATTCGCACGCGTGTGGCCATCTCTGCCCTTGCAGGAGGTGGACGACTCCTTGTTCGTGCGCACGGCGCCGGCCAAGACCGCTCAGGCCACCGATCCGCTGATCGCGCACGACAAACTGCCTGCCGCTTCGGTGCTGGTCTTTCTGCAGGGCATAGAGTCGGCACGCGCGCGCTTTGCCGCCTTCTCCACACCCCTGCTGGCGCTGCACGGCGCCGCGGACGTTTCGACCGATCCGCAGGGCTCGCGTGACCTGGTGGAACAGGCCCGTGTGTCCGACAAGACCTTGCACGAGGTGCCGCTGGCCGCGCACGACCTGCTGCACGAGCCCGAGGGCCCGGAACTGGCCGCGCAGATCGTTGCATGGGTGAACCAACGGCTGTGAACCTTCACGCTGTCCCCGGCCCTATTTCAACTCCAGCGCCAGCACTCCAAAGTAGCGATGGCGCTGCCTGCGCGCTGGTGGCGCCAAGGCCGCGATGCGGGCTATCAGTTCCAGCGGCGTGAGCGTCAGCTGGTCTGACTTGACACCACGCTCGTCGCGGCACGGTTCGCTGTGCCGTTGGGCTGATGCAGGGCGCCGACCGCGATCTGGTCAAGATCTGGCAGAAGATGAACGCCAAGCGCTTCGACGACATCATGCTCAAGACCAAGACGGTGGGCGGAGAAGCCACTGCGGAGGGCATCAAGGTCACGTTTGCACCTGCGGAAGAGGGCGGTACCGCCCCGGCGCCCCAGGTTTACGACCTGGTGCTGCAGGCCGTGGGCCGCACCCCCAACGGCAAGAAGATCGCCGCCGACAAAGCCGGCGTGGCCGTCACCGACCGTGGCTTCATCAACGTCGACATCCAGATGCGCACCAACGTGCCGCATATCTTCGCCATCGGCGACATCGTCGGCCAGCCCATGCTGGCGCACAAGGCAGTGCACGAGGCGCATGTGGCGGCCGAAGTGATTGCCGGTGAACTACTGGGCGACAAGGAATTGGCCAGCGCCGCCTTCAACGCCCGCGTCATCCCCAGTGTTGCATACACCGA
The DNA here is from genome assembly GCA_025354965.1 of Betaproteobacteria bacterium. GTDB lineage: Bacteria > Pseudomonadota > Gammaproteobacteria > Burkholderiales > Burkholderiaceae_C > Rhodoferax. Next base: position 2,998 of record JANXLW010000134.1, on the reverse strand, counting down.
GCCCGAAGTGGCCTGGGTCGGATTGACCGAAGACCAGGCCAAGGCGCAGGGCATCAAGGTGAAGAAGGGTTTGTTCCCCTGGACGGCATCCGGCCGCGCCATTGCCAATGGCCGCGACGAGGGCGTGACCAAGCTGCTGTTCGATGACAGCGAGCAAGCGCATGGTCACGGCAAGATTCTTGGTGGCGGCATTGGCGGCACCCAAGCGGGCGACATGATTGGTGAAGTGGCCCTGGCCATCGGCAAAACCATCCACCCCCATCCCACCCTCGGAGAATCCATCGGCATGGCGGCGGAAGTGGAGCATGGCAGTTGCACGGATGTGCCACCGGCGAAGCGGTAAGGGCAGAATGCGCACGGTAGGCCAGCGCACGGAGCGACCGATGGAATGGCAAGAATTGCCTTGGAGTGAAGGTAACGTTTTATTGGAATCTCAGGAAATCTTTCCAAGGTGAAGGGAGCGGCTTATTTGCTCCAGCCCTTCACGCGCTCTCGATTCTTCTTCTGCATCCAGAAAGCGCGTGACCGCGAAGTGCGCCTTCACCATCGGCGGGCTGATCAGGCGGGCGGCAACACCTGCGCGCACCCAGCGCACGTCGTTTTCGTCCAGGCGTGCCAGCTTAGAAACGGCAGCATCGTCCGGGTGCAGAAACCACACGATCAGGCCATCGCGCTCGATCTTGCGCATGCGCGACTGCCACCCATCGGGCAGGGTGGGCAGATGCGGCGACACGGCATCGAGGTAAATGCCGTGGTCTTTGTGAAAGGGGCTGTTTTCTCCTAGCGCATTCTGCAGATCAAAGATGCGCGCGGGGTCTCTGCGGGTGTAGGCATCGACATCAATGGACATGGACATGCCCTCGGGGATGTCGGCAACATCTTCCATGCCCAGGATGGACAGGCTGCCGATGACCACGTATTCGTTATGACCTGAAGCCGCGCGGGCCTCGCAGAGCAGTTGCAGCAGGGATGCGAGTCTCATGCGTCGAGCAGGAAGGGCGAGTTCTGGCGCATGGGTTTGGCCCAGGCGTCATCGTTGCTTGTCATGGCTTTGGCGAGCTCAGCCGTGGGCAGACGCAACCAGACGCGCCAGCCCTCGATGTAGTCGGCGCTGCACAGATGCTCAGCCTGCCACCGATCCACCATCTGCTGGGCCTGTTTGATCATGGCCTTGCGCTCCCGGGCTGAGGCGGTGAGCAGTGCCAGCGCGATGCGGCGGTGCTTGTCTTCTCGAGCCCGGTCCTTCTCCCGTTGAGCGGCGCGGGCCGCCAGGCGCGGGTCGATCTTGGCGGCATGTTGCTCCAGCCAAGCAGCAGGCACCACAGCGGCCACGGCTTTGCCGTGGCGCACGATTCGCAAAGGCGCTTTGGCGGCTTCAGCCAACAGTTCGCCGAAGTTCTGCTTGGCTTCGGAGGCAGAGATGGATTTCATGCATTCATTTTAGACAAAATCAATAGTTTGTCCAAAAATTGGCGTTGGCGTATAAACGCCACCGCATGGAGCGCATTAGGTGGTTCGGGCTGCACAACTTGCGTTCTCTTCCGTCGTATGAGCCTCCCCTGTACCGTCGCACAATCGCAAGAAGATCGCCGCCGACAACTTGCCCCACATCTTCGCCATCGGCGACATCGTCGGCCAGCCCATGCTGGCGCACAAGGCGGTGCACGAGGCGCATATAGCCGCAGAGGTGATTGCCGGTGAACTGCAAGGCAACAAGGAACTGGCCGCGTCGGCCCCGCATCCGGCCGTGCCATTGCCAACGGCCGCGACGAAGGCGTCACCAAGCTCCTGTTTGATGACTCACCGGAAGCCCACGGCCACGGCAAGATTCTGGGCGGCGGCATGGTCGGCACGCATGCCGGCGATATGATTGGCGAGATAGCGCTGGCCATTGAGATGGGTGCAGATGCGGTGGATATCGGCAAGACCATTCACCCCCACCCCACGTTGGGGGAGAGCATCGGCATAGCGGCGGAAGTGGCGCATGGCAGCTGCACGGATGTGTCGCCAAGCAAGAAGTGAGCGCAAAAGCAAACTGAAAACGCTACAATTTCAGTAGCTTGCCGCGCAGACTCCACGGGGGCTGCGCGGCTTTTTCTTATGGTGAGCGCGCGATGGGTGTTGAGTGCTGACTTTCAGACGGTATCTCCATCGCGTGGCGGCTCGCCGCCGTTGCGTTGCATCAACTGATCAAAACCGTCCATGTCCGCGCGGGCTTTGCGTTCGGCAAAGAAGGCCTGCGCTTGCAACATGGCCAGTTTTTCTGCCACCGCGATGCTGACAAACTGGTTGATGCTGATGCCATCTTCCTTGCTGAAGCGCTCCACACCAAGGCGCATGGAACGCGGCAAACGCAGGGGATAAGTACTCAATTGACTCATGGCAAACTATCCTCGAGCTGTCTGCGCACACTGCATGCGCGCTGCGGGCGGTTTTTAATGCGAATTTCGGAGCAGCGACAGGCAGTCGTCCGCGCTGAGCAAGCCCAAATATTTGACGAAGTTCGCGGAGCTTTTTTCATACAGGCCATCGCCGACATACGTGATGTTGTTCAATCCCAGGCGCTCCATGTCTGGAATCGAAAATCCCCAGCCCTTCTTGCCTTTCAACACAGGGAACTTCGCGTCGGCAGCATCACCCACCGCACATGTTGAGAAAGCGTCGTTGAGCCCGAGCATTGAGTAGAACGCCGCTTCTGCCTTTTGAGACGCCTTCGCCTGTTCGAGCATTTGAGCCACGTAGCCGTCCACTACGTTTGCAGGCCCTTTGAGAACTTCAGGCGGAAACATTTTTTTGTATTCGGATGCCATGGTCGTTCCGCGTTGTGCCGCCTACCAGGCACCCCTGTACCAAGTGCTTTCACTTTCCGACGGCCAAAGCGTGCCACGACCACCAAAGGTGACAGCCCGGCCACGCCAGGCAAGCTGTGAGCCGGTGAGTCTGGCCCATCTACTTGAGTTGGAGCGCCGCCATGCTCGACTATGAAACCTTCTGCCAG
>JANXLW010000133.1 GCA_025354965.1 Betaproteobacteria bacterium | reverse complement strand
GGATGAGATGTTCCCGGTGCGCCGCATTTACTGCATCGGTCGCAACTACGCGGCGCATGCCGTTGAGATGGGGTCCGACCCGACACGCGAACCACCGTTTTTCTTCCAGAAGCCAACCGATGCCATCCAGTACGTGGCGGCTGGTACCGTGGCCGATCATCCCTACCCCAGCCTCACCAAGAACTACCACTACGAAGCCGAGCTGGTGGCGGCACTCGGCCAGGGCGGACGCAACATAGCCTTGAACCAGGCACTGGAGCATGTCTACGGCTACACGCTGGGCCTGGACATGACGCGGCGTGATTTGCAGCGCGCCATGGGTGACCAAAAAAAGCCCTGGGAAATCGGTAAAAGCTTTGACAAGTGCGCGCCCATCGGTGCCATTCACAAGCTGGCACAGACCGGCCACTTCACGCAAGGCGCTATCTGGCTCAAGGTCAACGGGCAGACCAAGCAAAGCGCCAATCTGAACCAGATGATCTGGTCGGTGGCAGAGCAGATTGCCAAGTTGTCAGAGGCGTTTGAACTGTTCCCCGGCGACATCATTTACTCGGGCACACCGGAGAACGTGGGGCCGGTGGTGGTCGGCGATGTCATCGAAATGCACATCGATGGTTTGTCGAACCTGAGCGTGAGAATCGTTTAGCCATGGCACAGGATTACGCTGGCGACGTTTCGCCGAAAGCAGCATTTGACTGGTGGCAAGCTGGTGACGCCGTGCTGGTTGACGTTCGAAGCGACGCCGAACGTGAATGGGTCGGCTTTGTACCGGGCGCCGTCCCCCTGGCCTGGAAGCAGTGGCCCGGTATGGTCATGAACAGCACTTTTGACGCGGGTCTTGTGGCTGTGGTGCCCAACGGCAAGAAAGTGGTTTTTCTATGCCGCAGCGGCGTGCGATCAGTCGCCGCCGCCAAGCGCGCCACCGAGTTAGGCCTGGAGGCCTACAACATTCTGGAAGGCTTTGAGGGCGATCCGGATGAACACGCGCAACGCGGCCACAAAGGCGGTTGGCGGTATCACGGCCTGCCCTGGCGTCAGAGCTGATTTCTTTTTTTACACGAGGGTTGGCTTGCGTGCCAGTACATCTTGCGCCACCTGCTCATAAGCGTGTGCCAGTTGCAGCAATTCAAAATCACCGCGTGGCTTGCCTATCAGCTGCAGGCCCATGGGCAAACCGCGTGCATCAAAACCGACCGGCACGCTAATGCAGGGCAAGCCGGCAAAAGTGGCGTAAATCACCACTTCCATCCAGCGGTGGTAAGTGTCCATCGGCACACCGTTGATCTGTCCTGGCCAACGCTGCTGGGCGTCAAAAGGCCAGACCTGCGCCACTGGCAGTGCCAGAAAATCATGTGTTTCAAACAGCGTCAGCATGTGCTGGTAAAAAGCACTGCGCTGCACGCTGGCACTGACGAATTCGGTACCACTGAGTAGTCGTGCCTGATCGTGCTCCCACAAAGCCTCGGGCTTGATCAACGCGCGGTTCTTTGGGTTCAATAAAAATGGCGCGATGCGCGCCGCCACCAGAGCACGGCGCCAGACCAGCCACGCCTGCCAGATTTTCTCGGGCGGTGTGCCCAGTTGCGCCGGCTCCACCGCGCAGCCCAGGTCGTCGAGCCGCCGCAAGCCTTGCTCACACACCGCCAGAATGCCCGGCTCCATGGTGAGGTAGCCAGAGAGGTCGGCCAGCCAGCCAATGCGCACGCCTTTGCAATCAAAGTCGCCCAACTTAGCCGTGAAATCGACGCCATCCGCTATTGAAAGAGGCGCACGCGGATCAAAACCGGCCTGCACTGCGAGCAACCGTGCCACATCCTGCACGCTGCGCCCCATCGGCCCTTCGGTGCCCAGTTGGCTGACCCAGACGTCCTGCGCCGGCCACATCGGCACCCGGCCCGGGCTGGGACGCAGGCCAAAGACATTATTCCAGCCAGCCGGATTACGCAGACTGCCCATGAAATCCGAGCCATCGGCCACCGGCAGCAGGCGCAGCGCCAGCGCTACTGCGGCACCACCGCTGCTGCCACCAGCCGAGCGCGCCGGATCGTAGGCATTGCGGGTGACGCCAAACACCTCGTTGAAGGTATGGGATCCGAGGCCGAACTCCGGCGTATTGGTCTTGCCGACTACGATGCAGCCCGCCGCTTTCATGCGTTGCACCATCAGTCCGTCGTGCTGCGGCACAAAGTTGCGCATCAGCGGCGAACCCAGCGTGGTCACAATCCCTGCCGTGTTGGCCATGTCCTTGATGGCTTGCGGCATGCCATGCATCCAGCCCATCGACTCGCCGCGCGCCAGTTGCGCGTCCCGCTGGTCGGCCTGGCGCAGCAGATGGTCATCGTCTTGCAGGTTGACAATGGCGTTGTACCGGGGATTCAGATCTGCGATACGCGCCAGGCAGGCCTGCATCGCCTCGCGACAAGAAAACTCCCTGGCGTGGATGGCGCACGACAGTGCATGGGCTGAGAGTTCGGTGATGGACATAGGTTCCCGATGATAATCACGCCATGAAATTTCTGGCAATTGACGTCGGCAACACCCGCCTGAAATGGGCGCTCTACGAAAACCCCCATCGACAGGCGCCGCTGCTGGCGCATGGCGCCGAGTTTCTCGACAACATTGACAAACTGGCCGAGGGCGTCTGGGCCACGTTGGTGCCACCCCAGCGCATGCTGGGCTGCGTTGTGGCCGGAGACGCTGTCAGACGCCGGGTCGAGGCTCAAATGGAAATCTGGGATGCAGCGCCCCAATGGGTGGTATCCAGTGCGGCAGAGGCCGGTATCACCAATGGCTACGACTTTCCAACCCGTCTGGGTGCCGACCGCTGGGTGGCGATGATAGGCGCCTGGCACTGTGCGCTGGCCCAGGGCCAGGCACGGCCGATGGTCGTCGTCATGGTCGGCACGGCAGTGACCGTGGATGCCATTGATGCCAGCGGCAAGTTCCTGGGCGGTTTGATCCTGCCGGGCCACGGCATCATGCTCAAGGCACTGGAATCAGGCACCGCCGGGCTGCATGTGCCAACCGGCGACGTGCGCGAATTCCCCACCAACACCAGTGACGCCCTCACCAGCGGCGGCACCTACGCCATTGCCGGTGCCGTGGAACGCATGGTGCAACACGTACGCAGCCACTGCGGGACCGAGCCCAAATGCGTCATGACCGGCGGCGCCGGTTGGAAGATGGCACCCAGTATGTCGGTCCAATTCGAACTGGTGGACAACCTGATTTTTGACGGTTTGCTGGAGATGGCCGCGCGGCGCTTTGCGGGTTGACTGACGCCCAACATGCATGGCCGGGCGCTGCGTTGAACCTGAACCCTTTGCCTTCCAGGCTCACGAGGCAAACGCCTGCTCCAGCCGCTCGCACAAGTGCGCCAGCACCTCAATGCGCGCAAACAGCTTGTTGTTGGTAGCCACCACATGCCAGGGCGCCACATCGGTCGAGGTGCGGTCAATCATGTCACCGACGGCGCGCTCGTACTGCGGCCACTTGTCGCGGTTGCGCCAGTCGTCGTCGGTGATCTTGAAGTTCTTGTACGGCGTTGCCTGGCGCTGCTTAAAACGGCGCAGCTGCTCGTCCAGTGTGATGGCCAGCCAGAACTTCACTACTACGGCACCCGATTCCGCCAACTGTTCCTCAAACGCGTTGATCTCGTCAAAGGCGCGCATCCAGTCGTTCTCGGCACATAGGCCCTCTACCCGTTCGACCAGCACCCGGCCGTACCAGGAGCGATCAAACAACACCGTCTGCCCGTGGTGTGAAACATGGCGCCAGAAGCGCCATAAATAGGGCTGGGCGCGTTCTTCCTCGCTGGGCGCAGCCACTGGCACCACCCGGTAATGGCGGGCGTCCAGCGCCTGTGTCACACGCCGGATCGTGCTGCCCTTGCCTGCCGCGTCCATGCCCTCGAACACCAGCACCAGGGAGCGCCTGGCCATGCGCGGGTCGCGCAACAGCAGGTTCAATCGACCTTGCAACGTCACCAACCGGTGTTGATAGGCTTTGGGTGCCAAGGTGCGGTGGTAGTCGAAGGTGCCTAACAGTGTGCGACCATCGATGGCAGGGGGCGGCACCGGCGGCGCGCTGACCACGCTGGGTTGCTGACCTGCCAGGCGCTGGGTCAGCGCGTCAAGCAGGTATTGGCCGGCCGTCAGGGAGCGGTAGGCCGGGTCGCTGCCGTCAACCACCAACCAAGGGGCCTCGCCGGTACTGGTCTTGCGCAAGGCCTGCTCGGACACCTTGACAAAACTGTCGTACTGTTTGAGCCGCTGCCAGTCATGTGACGTCACACGCCAGGCGTTCTCGGGATCGGATTCCAGCGCCTTGAAACGCTTGCGTGCCTCGGCCTTGGACAAATGAAACCAGAACTTGATGAGCAGTGCACCCTCGGCCACCAACATTCGCTCGAACTGCCGGATGCGCTCCAGGTGCTGGACAAAGCGTGTTGCCTTCTCGTGCCCCATGACATGTGCCACGATCGGTTCGGTGTACCAGGAGCCAAAAAGAATGCCAATATGGCCTTTGGCCGGCAGCACTTGCCAGAAGCGCCACATCTCGGGTCGACCATGCTCGCCGTTAGCCAGCGCACCAAAAGCCTCGGTACGAATGTGACGCGGGTCCATCCACTCGTTGAACAACTTGACCGTCTCGCCCTTGCCGGCGCCACCCACCCCATTCACCAGAATGATCACCGGAAATTTGGCTAGCCCCAGCAGTTCGTACTGGGCGTGGAGCAAAGCTTCGCGCAGCACCGACTCGCGCCGCTTGTATTCCTTTTTGCCAATGTGGTGACCGATTTCAGCAGATTCAAACATGGGGAGCTCAAGTAATTTTCAGCCATTCCTCCGCCAGCCGCACCCAGTAAGTGGCACCCAAAGGAATGAGCTCGTCGTTGAAGTCATAACTGGCGTTGTGCAGCATGCAGGGGCCGCCACCGTGACCGGATTCACGGTGCGCGCCGTCGCCGTTCGCGATGAAGCAGTAGCAACCAGGTTTGGCCAGCAGCATGTAGGAAAAATCTTCCGCACCCATGGTCGGCTCCTGCACCGACACATTGGCTGCGCCGACGATACTCACCATCACCTGGCGCGCAAACTCGGCCTCTGCCACGCTGTTGATGGTGGGCGGGTAGTTGCGTACAAACTCAAACTCACAGCGCATGTCAAAGGCGGCGCAAGTGTGCTGGGCAATTTGCCGCATGCGCTGCTCGATCAGATCCAGCACCTCAATGCTGAAGGTGCGCACCGTACCCTGCAGCTCACAGCTGTCGGGGATGACATTGGTGGCCTCGCCGGCATGGATCATGGTGACAGAAATGACACCGGCATCGACTGGTTTCTTGTTGCGACTGATGATGGTTTGAAAAGCCTGCACCAACTGGCAGGCGACTGTTACCGGATCGAGCGCGTTATGCGGCATGGCCGCATGCCCGCCCTTGCCATGAATGGTGATTTTGAACTCGTTGCTGGACGCCATCACCGGCCCCGGGCTGACCGAAAAATGTCCCACTGCATCGCATGGCCAGTTGTGCAGACCAAATACGGCTTGCATGGCAAATTTGTCAAACAGACCGTCCTTGATCATTTCGCGAGCACCACCACCGCCTTCCTCGGCCGGTTGAAATATCAGGTACACGGTGCCATCAAAATTTCGATTTTTTGCCAGGTGCTGGGCTGCTGCCAGCAGCATGGCGGTATGGCCGTCATGGCCGCAGGCGTGCATCTTGCCGGCGTGCTGGCTGGCGTGGTCAAAGGTATTAAATTCCTGCATCGGCAAGGCGTCCATGTCGGCGCGCAAACCAATGGCGCGCTCGGATGTACCGCTCTTGATGATGCCGACCACACCGGTGGTGCCCATGCCGCGGTGAATCTCAATACCCCACTCGGTCAGCTTTTTGGCCACCACGTCGGCCGTGCGGACTTCTTCAAAACACAACTCGGGGTGAGCATGGATGTCGCGGCGTATGCTGGCAATAGCCGCTGCCTGGGTCACGATGGAATCAATAATTTTCATGGGCGCTCCTAAGCTGCTAGTCTATAACCAAGCCAAAATAGGTGCACACTTTGACGCCATACCCATGAACGAAACATCCTCGCCCCTGGCTGATGCCAGCCCTACGCAGGTGCTGGGTGCCTGCCCGCACGACTGTCCGGACACCTGCTCGATGCTGACCACCATCGCCAGCGGCATCGCCATCAAGGTGCAAGGCAACCCGGCGCATCCGCACACCGATGGCGCGCTTTGTACCAAGGTGTCGCGCTACACCGAGCGCACTTACCACGTCGAGCGTATCCTGCACCCGCTCAAACGGATTGGGCCCAAGGGCTCGGGCCAGTTCGAGCGCGTGAGCTGGGACGCCGCGCTGCAAGACATTGCCACCCAATTGCGCACCATTGCCGCGCAAGGCCCACACGCCGCCCAGGCCATCCTGCCCTACAGCTATGCCGGCACCATGGGGCTGGTGCAGGGCGAAAGCATGTCGACCCGCTTCTTCCACAAACTGGGCGCCTCCTTACTGGACCGCACCATCTGTTCCTCGGCGGGTGGCGAGGCGCTGGTGCAGACACTGGGCGGCAAGGTCGGCATGCGGGTAGAATTTTTTGCCGAATCGAAACTGATCCTGATCTGGGGCAGCAACTCGATTGCCAGCAACCTGCACTTCTGGCGCTATGCCCAGGAGGCCAAACGCCAAGGCGCCAAACTGGTCTGCATCGACCCGCGCAAGAGCGAGACCGCCGACAAGTGCCATGAACACATTGCACTGCTGCCCGGCACCGATGGCGCCCTGGCGCTGGCGCTGATGCACGAGTTGATCGTTAACGACTGGCTGGACCACGACTACCTGGCGCACCACACGCTGGGATGGGACATGCTGCGCAGCAGAGCCTTGCAGTGGCCGCCAGAGCGGGCCGCGCTGGTGTGCGGTATTCCACCTGAACAGATTCGCACTTTGGCCAAAGACTACGGTGCGTCGGTGTCCAGCGGTGAACCGGCCGCGATTCGCATGAACTATGGCATGCAGCGCGTGCATGGCGGCGGCAATGCGGTGCGCCTGATTGCCTGTCTGCCGGCTCTGATAGGCGCCTGGCGTCATCGCGCGGGTGGTGTGTTGCTGTCAAGTTCAGGCTCGTTTCCTATCAAAAAAACGGTCCTGCAACGACCCGATCTGCTGGCCGGCAAGACGCCACGCACCATCAACATGAGCACCATTGGCGACGACCTGTTGCGAGCGGCCAGCGCCGACTTTGGTCCAGCAATCGCGGCGTTGATCGTCTACAACAGCAACCCGGTGGCGATTGCACCCGATTCGGCCAAGGTGGTGCAGGGCTTCTCGCGAGAAGACCTCTTTACCGTGGTGCTGGAACATTTTCAGACCGATACCGCCGACTACGCCGACTACATCCTGCCCGCTACCACGCAGCTGGAGCATTGGGATATTCACGGCAGTTACGGCCATACCGATGTACTGCTGAACCGCCCGGCCATTGCGCCTTTGGGCGAGGCCAAACCCAATACACAAATTTTCCGCGAACTGGCACAAAAAATGGGCTTCGCGGAGCCCTGCTTTACCGACGACGACCTGGCGCTGTGCCGCATGGCCTATGGCGATGCCGTCAATTTTGATGAATTGCTGACTAACGGTTTTGCCACGCTGACCAGCCCGGAAGCCCCGTTTGCGCAAGGCAACTTCCCCACGCCTTCAGGCAAATGTGAGTTCTTCAGCGAGCGGCTGGTGGCATCGGGTCTGGACGGGCTACCGGACCATGTACCGAATCATGAAACGTTCAACTCATCATCCGTTTACCCGCTGGCCATGATCTCGCCGCCAGCGCGCAACTTTCTGAACTCCACCTTCGTCAATGTGGCTAGTCTGCGCGACATCGAGGGCGAACCTTTGCTGGAAATGCACGCCCAGGACGCCGCTGAGCGCGGCCTGCAAAGCGGCGATGTGGTGCGCGTCTTCAACCAGCGCGGGGTCTACCACTGCAAGCTTGAAATTTCAAAACGGGCCAGAGTCGGCGTGGTCAACGGGCTGGGCGTCTGGTGGCGCAAACTCGGGCTCGATGGCACCAACGTGAATCAGGTAACCAGTCAGGCCCTGACCGATCTGGGACGCGCGCCCACGTTTTACGATTGCCTGGTGCAGGTCGAGGCAGAAAACCGCCAATGAACACAGACTCAGCTGCGCAACCGGGCTTGTCTGGCCCATGACCCCGCAAGACTTCATCGCCAAATGGGGCGCACCCGACGGTGTGCCCGGCCCGGCTTATGCACTGAACGAAGAGCAAGGCGCGCAAAGCCATTTTCTGGACTTGTGCGAACTGCTGGAAGTGCCCAAGCCGGGCAGCAGCGATGGCTACCTGTTTGAGGAAAAGAGCGCTCTCATCGGTGGCCGCACCGGCTATGCCGACGTCTTCATGCGGGGTGTCTTTGCCTGGGAGAACAAAGCGCCCGGCAAGTCGCTGGACGTTGCACTCAAGCAGTTGCTGACCTACAGCCTGGCGCTCTCCAACCCGCCGCTGCTGGTGGTGTCCGACCGGCTCACCGTCCGCATCCACACCCAGTTCACCGGCCACCCCAGCGAGACGCACGAGCTAACGCTTGACCAGCTGGACCAGCCCGAAAAACTGGCCCTGCTGCGCCGCGTCTGGAGCGCGCCCGAGAGCTTCAAACCCAAAGTCACCAACCGCGACATCACTGAGTCTGCTGCCAAAAGCTTCTCTACCTTGGCTGAAGGCTTGCGCCGCCGTGCCCGCAACCCGCAGGCGCACTTGGAGCAGACGCCGAGGGTTCATGCGCTTCGCTCTTTGAAATCGTCCCTGAAATCCGCTCCAAGTACGCCTGCCACACCGAATGTCATCGCCAATCAGGTTGCCCACTTTCTGACGCAATGCCTGTTCTGCTTCTTTGCTGAAGACGTGGGCCTGTTGCCCGGTCGCATGTTTGAGCGCCTGGTCACCAACCGAAAGATCACGCCTGACAAACTCACCGCGGGTCTGTCTGACCTGTTTGCTGCCATGGGCAGTGGTGGCATGTTTGGTGCCGATGAAATCCCATGGTTCAACGGTGGGCTGTTCAAGACCATTGACGTACCGACGCTCACCATTTTGGACGTGACCGAGCTGCGTAACGCCGCTGCCCTGAATTGGTCGGCCATCGATGTTTCCATCTTCGGCACCTTGTTCGAACGCGGACTCGACCCCAGCAAACGCAGCCAGCTCGGTGCCCACTACACCGACACCGCAACCATCGACCGCATCATCGAGCCCGTGCTGCGCCGCCCCTTGCTGCAAAAGTGGCAGGTGGTAGCCCAAGAGATCAGCGCACTGCAGGCCAACAGCACCAAGAAGGGCAGCAAGAGCTACCGCGAAGCACAAGCCAGGTTCGTCGAGTGGCTGAACTACCTGAAAAATTACCGTGTGCTGGACCCGGCCTGCGGCAGCGGCAACTTCCTTTTCTTGGGTCTGAAAGCGCTCAAGGACATTGAGCACCGCAGTCATCTGGAAGCCGCCGCCCTGGGGCTGGACCGCGAGGCCGATCTGGTCACCGGCCCGCACAACGTGCTGGGCATTGAGCTGAACGAATACGCCGCAGAACTGGCGCGCGTCACGGTCTGGATTGGCGAGCTGCAATGGCGCATGGCCCACGGCTACGAGTTCAAGACCAACCCTGTTTTGGAGCCGCTGGACCACATTGAATGCCGCGATGCACTGCTGAGCTTTCCCGCCAGTGTGAACGCAGAGCTGAAATCCACAAACCTCGTCATTGCGAGCGCAGCGCGGCAATCCATGTCTGTGGCTGTAAACGCGGACTCCGAGGCGCGGGCGGGGCAGACGCCGGGGGCTCATACGCTTCGCTTTTTGAAATCGCCCCCAACATCCGCCCCACCCGCACCTCGAAGTGATACCCATGCTGGCCCTGCTCAGGCAGTTGAAGCCACCTGGCCAAAAGCCAATGTGGTGATTGGCAATCCGCCGTTTTTGGGCGACAAAAAAATGCGTTCCGAGCTGGGTGACGCGTATACCGAACTACTTCGCAAAACCTACAAAGACCGCGTGCCCGGCGGTGCTGATCTGGTTTGCTATTGGTTTGAAAAAGCACGTCACGCAATAGAAACCAATTACCTTGGCGCTGCCGGGCTGGTAGCGACTAATTCCATTCGCGGCGGCAAGAATCGCAAGGTTCTCGATGCAATTACCAAGACCACGCGCATTTTTCAGGCGTGGAGTGATGAGGGCTGGGTGAACGAAGGCGCGGCGGTTCGCGTGTCGCTGGTGGCGTTTGGACATGCGATACAGGGAGCGATTCTCGATGGACAAGAAGTTCCGGATATACATGCCGATTTGACAGCCGGTGCCACCGCTGGGGCTTCGCTGGACCTGACCTCTGCGAAGCCATTGCGCTCCAACAAGGCCGCGTGTTTTGTTGGAGGTATGAAGAAAGGCTCGTTCGACGTATCCGGAACAACCGCACGTGAGTGGCTGCGCTTACCAAACCCAAATGGAAAGAGCAGTGCAGACGTTGTGAAGCGCTGGTTCAACGGTCTCGACGTCACACGACGCCCGCTTGACCAGTGGATTGTTGATTTTGGCATCGGCATGACGGAAGCAGGTGCAGCGCTGTACGAGGCGCCTTTTTCCCACATCATTTGCTCAGTTCGACCGCAGCGAGAAGTCGTTCGCAATGAGCTTGAAAAGAGTTTCTGGTGGCTTCACGCAAGGCCCGCACCCGACCTCCGTCGAGCGATTGCATCCCTGCCTCGAACTGTTGCCACAGCACGAGTCGCCAAATATCGGCTGTTCGTCTGGCTCCAACCCG